>NZ_CAWUOL010000103.1:0-17612 GCF_963923915.1 Nodularia chucula CCY0103
TTAAAGTATTTATATCTTAATTAAGTGTACCTCATAACAGACGGAAGTGCTGTATCATTCATTCTATTCAATTAAATACCGCCATAATTGATTCAAAATACCATTTAATTGTCAACAAAAGCTGATATTGATTGTCCTACAAATCTCTACTATTTTAAACGTAATCTGAAAAAGAATTGTCATGGTTAACTGATTTTTAATTGTATATGAAGTCTGATATTTATGAAAATAAAATGTTTATAATAAAAAATGAAAATCTTAGAAAATGTTTTTTAACTACAGAAAACTATGCAATAGAAAAGATAAAACTTATAGGACAACAAATCATAAAAATACACTATGTTTGGGCAGCAAAATCCTTCAGTATTCGATCAAACAATCAAGAGTTCATTTGATGAATCTTTGGCGAAATCAGCACTTTTAGTCTCTAATTCTTCCCCAGAACTAAATACTACTTTACCAATTAGTAGTAGTTCCTCTCAATTAAACAATATACCAACACTGCCCAATTTATTTCGCGGAGCTAACCCCAACCCTAACCCTAATCCTTACCTCACCAGTGCGGCAATTGTGCCAGATTTCAATGGGAATGGCAAAGCAGACAAATTGTGGGTAAATGCTGAAACAGGTGAAATCATCGTTCGCCTCATGGATGGCACAACAGTCATGGAAGAGGCTTCTTTAGGTCAATTTGACCTATCATCCATGACTTACGAAATTGCCGACTTCGATGGTGATGGCAAAACAGACTTCTTGTTACGTAATCAGGCCACAGGAGAGAATCGCCTAGTGCTAATGGATGGTACAAGAGTTGCCAATACAGTTGCATTAGAGACAGTTGATTCCAATTGGACAGCTCAAATTGGCGATTTCAATGGCGATCGCAAAACAGATATTTTCTGGCATAATGCACAAACAGGTCAAAATGCCATTTGGACAATGGATGGCACCACAGTAATTGATGCAGCAGTTATAGAAACCACAGAAATATCCCATACTCCCACCGTTGTGGATTTCGACGGTAATGGCAAAAGTGATGTCTTCTGGCGCAATGCCGAAACCGGTGAGAATAAAGTTTGGTTTATGGATGGTACTAGCAAAACCGAATTTAGTCTCCAATCTCAAGCAGCTGGCTGGGACTTCACCTTGGGTGATTTCAACGGTGACTTAAGAAGCGATTTGCTGTGGCGCAATGCCGAAACCGGTGAAAATAAGATTTGGACAATGAACGGTATTTTTGTTACCGAAGCCACACTAGCAACCCTCGACTCATCCTGGACATCTCAAATTGCTGACTTCAATGGCGATGGTAAGACTGATATTTTCTGGCGCAATCAAGTAACAGGTGAAAACACAGCCTGGTTAATGGATGGCACAACAGTATCCACTGAAGCATTCCTACCTAGCAATGATGCTGCATTGATGCCATCCTTCGGTGACTTCAATGGTGATGGCAGAACCGACATCTACTGGCGTGACCAACAAACAGGTGTAGATCGCATTTGGTCAATGAATGGGACAACAGCAACTGAATCTTTTGTTGCTGAAGAAAATAGACTTGGTGGAGAATGGTTCACCGCCTAAGATTTATTTTGAGATATTGGTAAGGTATTAACCGTTGTAGGGGTAGTTGATTAATTACCCCTACTTTCAGTTTGTTTAAAACCTGTAGCTCAAAATCTTAATTTCACTACTTTCTGGGAGATTATTAGAGCTGATAGTAACAGTATCAGAATTAGCACGACGTACAGGCACACCCTGCATCAAATCGAGAAATTCATCCACTGGCGAAATATCACATACAGCACCATCAGCAGCTTGTGTGCGGTAGTGAGTGGGAATCACCAATTTAGGATTTAATATCCTAGTAGCTGCTTGGGCTTCTTGGGCATTATAGGCTTTATCACTGCCTCCCACAGGAATTAACGCCAAATCTGGCCGACCCATCAGGATTCTTTGTTCAGTAGAAATAGGTGCAGCAGCGCCGCCTAAATGCAGGATATTAATTCCCCCTTGCTGCCAACGCCAAGCAGTATTAATACCGAATTGCCTGCCACCTCTGCGGTCATGGTCTATAGCAATTCCCTGTATCTTAATCCCTTCAAACTCATAAGCACCAGGTGCATATACTAGCTTGGGGTTTCCCGGTAGTCCATCCACAGCACCTTCATCTAATAATTGACTGCTAATCATCACTAAATCCGCTTCCATTTGTGGCGGACGATAACCAGCTGTACAACCCATTGTCTGAAAGGGATTGACGAGAATTTTCACCCCACCACCAGTAAATAGAAAGCAAGTATGACCCAACCACTGCACTGATAAACCGCTAGCTTGTCCGTCAGCTTTCAGGGGGGAACCCAAATTAGTAACCAGCGCTGTGACTAACCCCGCACCAGCGTAGCCTATCAACTCTCGTCGTTTCATTAATTACTCTCTCAACTCTAATTCTTCCAGAAAGTTGCGTAATAACTGCTTTCCTGAAGATGTTAAAACACTCTCTGGATGAAACTGGACTCCTTGAATGTGAGGATAGTTCCGGTGTCGCACGCCCATAATCGTGCCATCTTCCACCCAAGCAGTAATTTCTAACACTTCTGGGCAGGTGTCACGGTCAATGACTAGACTATGATATCTGGTGGCGATCATCGGATTTTCTAATCCTCGGAAAACACCTAATCCAGAGTGAGACACCTGTGAAGTTTTACCATGCATCAATTCTGTGGCAGAAACAATTTTACCACCAAACACTTGACCAATACTTTGATGTCCCAAACACACACCCAAAATAGGGAGGTTGTGACCTAGCTGTTGAATTATTTCTTGGGAAATACCAGCATTTTCTGGACGACCAGGGCCAGGAGAAATGACTACAAGGTGAGGATTTAAGGCTCGGATTTCCTCTACTGTGATTTTGTCGTTGCGAAAAACTTGAATATCTGATGCTACAGGGAACTCTGCTGCTAGTTCTCCTAAATACTGCACCAAATTATATGTAAAACTATCATAATTATCAATGACTATAATCAAAGCCTATAACTCCTGGTTTCTCTGACACAGATTATTTATAGTCATTAATTATCGAACATTATGAATAATTCTACACACAGAGAAGTTAGAATTTGGACATGATTAAAATTACCAGAGGCGGTAGTAAGAGTGTACCCGCAACTAGTACAGCTACCAAGGAGGACACTAGCACAGCACCAGCAGCGCAATCTTTGGCAACTTTAGCTAACTCATGGTAAGTTTGCTTGACGGTTAAGTCTACAAGGGACTCAATGGCTGTATTCAGTAATTCCAACGCCAATACTAAACCACTAGTTATACCAATGATGGCAATTTCTATTGGTTGGAGATGCAAAAACAGGCTTAAGGCGATCGCTAAAGCACATACACTCAGATGGATACGAAAATTACGCTGAGTATGAAAACTGTAGCTGATTCCAGCCCAAGCATATTTAAAACTAATGAATAAATTAGAGGCAACTTGCCAGGATAATTCCCTTTCCTTAGTGATTAGCGTTGGTAAGCCCTTTGATGTTTGGGAAGGGGAAATTTGTGGGGACATAAGCCTAAAAATAGGATAATAGGGTAATTACAGAAGAATTTCACAGATTTTCCGATTTTTTATGATGCAATTAATCTTAAAGCAATTTTCTACAGAAATATGATGAATATTGCAAAACATAAAAATATTCAATATTCTATGTCAATATGAATACTAATTGCTTTCAGTAATATTACTTGCTTTTGGATCATTTGCATTAACTGCTCTTCATCTGGATGATCCCAACCCAGCAGATGCAGCAGCCCGTGAGCGGCTAACCAAGCTAATTCTGTGGTCAGAGTGTGGCCTTGCTGTTGCGCTTGACGTTGAGCGGTATTGATCGAAATGACGATATCACCTAGATACAAAGGCGCTCCCATCATTTCCGGAATCTCAGGAAAATCCGCCTCTAAAGCCGCAAAAGATAAAACATCTGTCGGCCGATCTTGATGACGATATTGAGCATTCAATGACTGAATTTCAGCATCATCTGTTAATCGCAGCCCAATTTCATAAACTGAGGCTGGTACAATATCAGGCTTGAGAGTTTCTAACCAGCACTGAAACCAGTCTTCCCAAGTTTTTGTAGCAACTAAAATATGTTCATCCCCACCATCTATAGCTGATTTTGAGGACGATTCATAAAACAAATCCTGCACATCTAGTTCAACTTGCACCAGTGATTAAATCTCCTGCTATTAGTGAGTTAGGTAAGCCAGACCAACTAACACAGCTAAAAGCCCTATAGTGGTGAGGGCAAAATGTTTGATGGAAGTGCCTCCCTTACGCACCATGTTTCGCATGGCCAGTTTCACATAGCTAGGTTTGGGTTCCGTGGGAGAATTGCTCATAATAATGTGATTACAACACTTTCCTACATAATATAAATCTAACAGCTTAATTTGGTTTCCATTGCCATTTTGTCCATTTTAGGGGAGAGGAGACGAATAATTTCCGGCTCTCCCTACTCCTTCCCTAAGCAGGAGTATTTTCTACTAGTTGGCTTTCTTGGCGCAGATAGCCTTGAATAAATAAATCTAACTCCCCATCCATGACATCTGAAATGGCAGTAGTTTCGACATTTGTCCGCAAATCCTTCACCATTTGGTAAGGGTGGAACACATAGTTACGAATTTGGTTCCCCCAAGATGCTTCCACCATATCGCCTCTAATTTCCGCCACTTCTTGGGCTTTTTGCTCTCTAGCAATTACTAGCAGTTTAGCCTTGAGACGGGCGAGGGCTTTATCTTTATTTTGCAGTTGGGATCGTTCTTCTGTACACCGAACTGCAATACCAGTGGGGATGTGAACAATACGCACTGCTGTTTCAACTTTGTTGACATTCTGCCCACCTTTACCACCAGCCCTAGATGTGGTAATTTCCAAATCCTTATCAGGAATATCTAGTTGGACAGAGTTATCTAACTGCGGCATAATTTCTACACCAGCAAAACTGGTTTGCCGCTTACCGTTGGCATTAAAGGGTGAAATGCGTACTAAGCGATGTGTGCCGGTTTCCGAGCGTAAGTAACCGTATGCATAACGACCGGTAATTTCCAGAGTGGCTGATTTAATTCCAGCTTCATCGCCCTCTGATTCTTCTGCTAAGGTGACTTTGTAGCCGTGCTTTTCGCCCCACCGGGTGTACATCCGCATGAGCATAAAAGCCCAGTCTTGGGCATCTGTGCCACCAGCACCCGCATTAATTGTGAGTACAGCCCCTTCTGCATCATAGGGACCAGAAAGTAATTGTTGTAATTCCCATTGGTCAAGTTCACGATGGAGCTTTGTAACTGTAGATTCCGCTTCTTGCAATAGAGCTGTGTCGGTTTCTAATTCCAATAACTCCACCACGGCTTGGGTATCCTCTATACTGGAACGCCAGTGCTGGTATTGATGGAGGTGGGATTTGAGGTCGTTAAGTTCTTGCAGCGTTGTTTGGGCTTGATTTTGATCATCCCAAAATTCTGGCTGGGCGGCTATTTGTTCTAAATCTTGAATTTTGGCATTGAGTGCAGGTATGTCAAAGATAGTCCTGGGCTTTACCCAGACGACCGGACAATATTTCGATTTCGCGTTTTAGTTCTAATACTTCCATAGTGCTTGCTAAAGAAGGTCAATTTACTATTGTAGTATAAAATTTCCATTCTTTATAGCTAGGGAGTTAAAGAGGCAGGGTGCAGGGAGCAGGGGGGAAGATTTTTAGTTTCCAATACCCAAATTTGCACTTAGCGACTTGTACTGACTTGTACCGAACGCAGCCGAAGTAAGCCGAAGTGTCCCCACACTCCCCACACTCCCTTTTGGGTCAAGTAAGCATTTTTTCGGATAAATAGCTAGATATTCTGGGAAAAATTTCATATTTTTTTGGGATCAATGATCTGAGGCTGAAAAAAATAGCTATCAACAGATAAAAAAGCAAATAATTCCGTATAAATACTGAGGACGCACGTAGATTTTTTCCTAAATTCAGTAAAACGACGATGGTTTATTCAGCCCCAACTAAGGAGAATAATGACAGATTAAAAGGCAGTATACGCAGCTCCGTTTTCTGAGAGAAAAGGAGTTCTAAGAAAGGAATTTCTATATTATGACCACAGGTGAATCCTCTATGCGAATTGATGGTATGGAGTTATTGCACTTATACCACCAAAATCCCTCTATTAAACTTCGTAATCAACTGGTACAGTTACATACTGGTTTGGTGAGAAAGATAGCTCATAAGTTCAGCCATCAATGCCATGAACCTTATGAGGATTTAGAACAAATCGGTTATTTTGGCTTAATTAGGGCAATTGAACGCTTCGACCCTAGTCAGGGATATGCGTTTAGTTCTTTTGCTGTGCCATACATTCGCGGTGAGATGCTGCATTTTCTACGCGATCGCAGTACGCTATTAAAAATCCCTCGTCGTTGGCAAGAACTGTACAACGAAGGGCAAAGAGTCCGCAAAGAATTATCAATTGCTTGGGGTCGCTCTCCCAAAGATGCGGAAATTGCAGAATATCTACAGGTGTCTGTGCAGGAATGGCAGGAAACTAAGTTAGCAGCTCAAAATCGGATGCCTTTGAGTTTAGATGCTACAGCAGTTCATTATGTAGATTGCCAAGTTACTTTAGGTGAGGCGCTTCCTTGTCCCCGTTCTACTGCTCAACAGCAGCAGGATGAAGAACGGCAACAACTACAAGGGGCAATTAAGATGTTAGAAGATAAGCCCCGGATGGCTGTGGAAATGGTGTTTTTAAAGGAATTGTCTCGCAAGGATGCGGCTAAGAAAATTGGTACTAGTCCGATGACGGTGACTCGATATTTGCAAAAAGGTATTCAGGATCTTATTTGCTATTTACAACCACAAACAGTACCAACTGGATCTTAATAAATGTGTAGTCAAAAGTCAAAGGTCGATTAATGACCAATGACTAATGACTAACTATCGAGATTTTAGATCAGCGATCGCACCTTTAGTCATGGCGGCAATGGTTTTATCACTGGCTTTGGGCAAATGATAATACTTACCTGCGGCTGTTTGCGATAACTCTTTAGCAAAACCAGTAGAGACAAATTTACTTTCGGTATCAATTACCAATAACTGTATCCCCAAGGCTCTGATTCTAGCGGCAATATCTAGCAATTCCCCTTTGATATCTGGTTTTTCTCCTGGTTCTAACTGTTCACCCAAGGAACGCCCTAAAGGAATATTACCCCGACCATCAGTGATAGCGACAATCACAACTTGCCCAATATCTCCACTCATCTGGGCATTTACACCGATGCGTACTGCTTGAGTTAAACCATGTGCTAGGGGGGAACCACCGCCACAAGGTAGCCTTTCTAGACGGTTACGGGCTAAGGCAATGGAACGTGTTGGGGGTAATAATACTTCTGCTTGTTCTCCCCGGAAGGGAATCAAGGCTACTTGGTCACGGTTTTGATAGGCTTCTGTTAACAGTTGCATCACAGCACCTTTAGCTGACTGCATCCGGTTGAGAGCCATTGAACCAGAAGCATCCACTACAAATACTACCAAGGCTCCGGCTTTGCGGATTAACCGCTTGGAACGAATATCACCTGGTTCGACAATAACTTTTTTATTGGGTTGTCTTGCTCGTCTCGCCTTTTGATAAGGTGCAGCAGCCCTGAGAGTAGCATCTACGGCGATGCGGCGGACTTTGCCTTTGGGTAACATGGGCTTGATGTAGCGTCCCCGGTCATCGGAGAAGATAATGCTGCGACTACCAGATTTTCCGTCTCTTTTGGCAGTTTGGGCAAAATAAAGGACGCTTTCATCCATAATTACCCCTTCTGGATCAAAAATAAATTCCTCTGGGATGTCGGGGGGTTGTTGTTCTTGGTCTTCTTGGTCTTGTTCCTGTTCTTCTTGTTCTTCCTCTTCGTCCTGATTTTCCTGGTCTTCTTGTTCGTCTTGATTTTGTGGTGGTGGTGGCGGTGGTGGTGGTGGTTGGTCTGGTGGTGGGGTCTGGACGATGGTGGAACGGGGGACAATGACAAATTCTACAGCCCGGCGCAGGTCTTCTGCGTTGACTGTGGTTCTACCTTCTAAAGCTGCGGCCGCTTTGGCTACACGCACGGCGAATAATTCGGCGCGATGTCCTTGGACTCCACCGCGAATGGCTTCATTTACTAAATAGGTAATTTGTTCTGCGGTGATGGTGACTTCTTTTAACCATTCCCGCGCCAGGATAATTTGGGTTTTTAGCCCGTCTAAGTCTTCTTCGTATTGCTGGAGAAAGTCTTGGGGAGATTTAGAATAGGCGATCGCCTGCTCCACAGCTGATACTCTTTGATCTAGGCCGAGGACACCATCAGCAGACAGAGAAATGGCGATTCTATCTAATAAATGTTCCCGTAATCCGCCTTCTTCTGGGTTATAGGTGGCGATAAATAAGGATTTGCAAGAATGCTGAAAACTAATCCCTTCTCGCTCAATGCGGTTACGTCCCTCGGATAATACTGTCAGTAGTTGATTAGAGATTTGGTCATCTAATAAATTCAATTCATCCACATACAGCACCCCTCGGTTAGCTGTGGCGAGTAACCCCGGCTGAAAAATCGTATCACCTTCCTGGACTGACTTTTCTACATCCACAGATCCTAGTAGTCTGTCTTCTGTTACGCCTAAAGGAATCTGGACAAAGGGTGCAGGAATAATTTCTGTGGGAACATCTTGAATATCTTGATCTGCATACTCTGCTAACAGATAGTCATCCCAATCTTCTGGGTGGTTTGGTTCACATTTACTAATGGAACCTTTGACAACTTCGATGGGTGGTAGTAAGGCATGGATAGCACGAGCCATTACTGATTTTGCCGTACCGCGACGGCCGGCGATCGCCACTCCGCCCAAACCGGGATCAACTGCTGCTAACAGCAAGGCTAATTTAATTGCTTCTTGACCGACTACAGCTGTTAAGGGGAAGGCTGTGATTGTAGGGTTAATTGTAGGAGCAGGCATGGTTGGCACAATAGCGAGTCTCGGCTTTCAGCATAGCAATTTTTGGCACATTGAGTTGATAGTTTTGCCGATCTCATGGTTCTTCTAGTTCTAAAGGCATAGTTACTGTGAAGGTAGAACCTATTCCCAGTTCAGAAACTAAATTAATTTCACCTTGTAATAATTTCACTAATCGGCAAGCTATGGCTAATCCTAAACCAGTGCTATCGGGAAGATAAGCGCTATTTTCAGAATGAGCGCGAAAGTAGGGTTCAAAGATGTGCTTTTGGTTTTCTGGGCTAATACCAATTCCTGTATCTGAAACGGCGATCGCCCACTGATGATTACCCACCATCTCACACTGTATACTCACAGTCCCGGACTCTGTATATCTAATAGCATTACTCACAAGATTAATCAGAATTTGTTGTAATTGATATTCATCTGTGACTACTTTTTGAGGAATGCTGTTATAGTCCACCAGCATGGTTAATTGTTTTTCATCAGCTAAAGGCTGCAACATTTCATATATACTGCCGATTAACTCACGCACATTTACCACTGCTGGGTGAAGTTTTATTTGTCCAGCATCAAAACGAGAAATTTCCAAAACATCGTTAATTAACCGGAGTAATTGTCTGCCATTGCGTAATACCCGCTCAATATGCCCTAAATTGCTCGAATGATCGTTTATTTCTGGCTTTTTCCGTTCTTGACGTAAAAATAAATCTGAGTAACTAATAATTGAACTTAAAGGATGTTTTAAATCATGGGCAAGTTGAGAAATATGATCTTGATTAGCGATAACTAAACGTTTAAGTTGTTGATTATGAAGTGCTAGAGAAGTATGTAACTGCTTTAAATCCTGTAAACGTTCCTCAGTATAACTACTCACGCATTGTGCGATCGCTTCATCGATCACAGCACTAATTAAACGCATGGAACGTATAATCTCAGCAGGTGTTCCCTGCAATAGATATGGCTCTAGGATATTAAATATTACGGTTCTTAATAAATGATATTCATGAGCAATTTCTGCGGGATCAAAGCCTTGTTTAGCCCGGAGGATTCCATGATGCCAACTAGCAGTAATTATCGACTGAATATCACTAGCCTCAGAGTGGGAAAGAACTGTCGCCATTGCCTTTAAGACATCTGGTACGTCATTTTCGATACCTGTATAAGTTAAGTCTTCAGCACTTTCAATCTTTCTATCCTTCCGAACTGCTGTCACCCATGCCTGGAGAATTATATCAGTATTTTCAGCCAGTAACAGACTAAAATCCATTATTTTCGACTAGGTATAAACTAGATCAACTTACATTAAATTATTTTAGCTGATGATCAGCCTGAATCAACAATTATCCCTAGTCATGCCAATTCCGTGTCAAGATGTGCTGAAATATTACGACAAACCACTATACCCCAGGGTGCTAGGACACAAAGGAAAGAAATTGAGCGCAACTTTATTTTGATTTATAAAGAGCAACTTTATTTTGATTTATAAAGAAGTGAAAACGCTGTTTCCCACTCCCCACCCAGGTAAGTAAGTTAAAAAATCAAAGCGGATGACACTAAGTAAAGCCTAGATACAGCAAAAACCCACAGCCGAATGGTGTGGGAGATAGCTATTATGGGGTTATTAAGTTATTTTCCAGGGGTTGATAAATTGCGATTCTACCTACTCAAAGCTTGATGATTGAGGAGTTATTCCCTAATATCTCAGAATGTGGAGTATGTCGCGCAGGACGCTATATCCAGCTAAATCCCAGAGTAAATAAGCCAGGAAGCCAATCATAGCTAGACGACCATTCCATAATTCAGCTTGAGGGTTTAAACCAAACAGAAAAGCGTTACGGTCTACACCGTTATAAGCCTTAGCAACTGGTGGTATATCTGTAGAAGGACGAGTTTCTCTAGTTTCCATTTTTTTACTCCCAGGTGAAACTAATTATTGAGGATTGAATCTTTAATAACGAATGAGATGTAGCACGTCCCGGAGAACGCTATGTCCAGCTAAATCCCAAAGTAAGTAAGCCAGAAAGCCAATCATAGCTAGGCGACCATTCCACAATTCAGCTTGGGGAGTCCAACCAAAGAGAAAGGCATTACGATCTCTGCCATTGTATTCTAATGCAACTGGTGGTAAATCTGTAGGAGAGCGAGTCTCTTTAGTTTCCATTTTTTTTCCTAAATTATTTGCTGCTTGACTTTAATTTAACTATTTATCAATAAAAGGTTTTCCATCTGAAGGTACAAACTACATGCACCTCTTGTGGACGATTATTATAAACTAATAATTAGGAGTATATCCACCCGTGGGAGGTGATGGAACTGCTATTTATAAATAAATGTAAAACAAAAACTTTAAACAAGATATTTTTATCCTAATTTTCTAGTGTAAATTATCTATTAATCATCCACCATATTTAATCCCAAATATCCTGATATACCTGTCTATTTTACCTCTGTTTATTGCAGCTAAAAATATTTATGTCTAGAATATTTCAGCTAGACCTTATCAAAAAAAACTGCATAATTGACATTTAAACTAAAGTAAATATGATTGGAATAAAAACGTGCAACAGTTTAGTTAAACTTCTATCTTAAGCTATAGACGTTTTCTCACTAGAGATGGATGCAGAAAGTAGCTAAATTCCAGGATTCTAAAAGTGATGAAGAGTTGGGTATTGCTATAGATACAGGAATAAATATAAGATGTTTACTTATTTCTGACGAAATTCCTCATGCTTCCCATATTCCCATTTAGAAAAAGGACAGATAATGTTTGAATTTACGGAAAACATACTAGGAGTCTATCAGCCATTATCTTGGCTAGCACAAACTCCAGTAGTTCCCACGGAAATTACCCCAGCGCAAGCATCAGTTATCAACTCTGGTCCGCGCTTTTTTGTGGCTTTAATCTCCGGTGTGATCCTAGCTTTTGCTTTCCAACTTGTATTAACTAACCTCTCCGTCGCAGCTGGTATTTCCTATTTAGGGCGACCATCTGATTCAGATGGGGTGGTTCGGGTCGGGGGAAGTTTTGGAGGTACAATTCACAAAATTGGTACAGCGCTGGGTTTGTGGACTTTAGTGACTGTGACTATTGCCTTATCAATTGCTTGCTTTCTGGCAGTTAAATTGAGTTTATTGGTATTAGACCCTAGATTAGGAGCAATTTTAGGATTAGTAATTTGGGGTGCATATTTTTTACTGCTGGTGTGGGTGAGTTCCACTACTGTGGGTTCCCTGATTGGTTCGGTAGTAAATTCTGCTACTTCTGGCTTTCAGGCGATTATGGGGACTGCTACGGCTGCATTGGGTGCGAAAGCAGTGAATCAGCAAGTGGTAGCAACGGCGGAAGCGGCGGCCTCGGCTGTGCGTCGGGAGTTAGGTCATGGTATTGATCCTGGTAGTATTCGGGAAAATATTGAGGATTACTTAGAACAGTTACGTCCCCCAGAATTGGATGTATCTCAGATTCGCCAGGAGTTTGAAAATTTACTCAAAGACCCACAATTACAAGGGGTGGCGGGGAGTCCAGACCTGCTTAACATCGACCGTCAAAGGTTTATCGATTTAGTCAGCAGTCGCACTGATCTTTCTAAACGGGATGTGAAGCGGATTAGCGATGTTTTATATAATGTTTGGCAGCAGGTAGCTAGTAAGCAAGAACCAACTCAAGATCATTTGGCGGAGTTAGTCAGTTATCTGAAGTCGCTACCACCAGGACAGGGGAAGACAGATGAACTGAATGCTAAATTGGATCGGTTAATCTCTGAAACGGGGAGTTCTCAGCCAGCAGGAACAGCAGGAAAACCGGGTTTGATGCAAGAGACTTTACAACAGGGAATTACTGCATTGACTGGTATTGTGTTGGGAAGGGCGGATTTATCGGATTTAGATGTGGAAAAAATCTGGCGATCGCTCACCACAGCAAAAGAGAAAGTCACAACACAAACTGATAAACTAGGTTTACTCTCACCCTCAGAACCCTATAGCCCCATTCGGGCTGATGTGGAAAATTATTTACTGAATACTTATGCTTGGCAATTGAGTCCCCAGAGAATTGTTGAAGAATTTCGGGATGTGATCTATGACCCAGTAGCAAATCCGGGTATAGTTAAAAGAGAACTAGAGCGACTGTCTCGCCAAGATTTTGCCAACACTCTCCAACAACGGGGACTGCTAACCCAAGCTCAAATCCAAAGTATTGCTGACCAATTAGAAGCTGTGCGCCAAGAGGTATTAGTTACAGTTAGTGCAGCTGCGGAAAGAGAAATTGCTCAAGATGTGCAACGGCAAGTAGAAAGTTATCTACTAGTTACTGATAAAGTAGAGTTGAATGCAGAAGGTATTGAACATCACTTTAAACCATTATTAGCAGATGCAGATGCAGATTATGAAACTCTTTCTCTGCGACTAGCGCAATTTGACCGTGAGGGAATGGGGGAGATATTGCTAGAACGCAATGATCTGCAACCAGCAGAAGTAGACACGATTCTTAACGAGTTAGAAAACCAGCGCGATCGCATTTTAGTAGAATCTCAAGGATTGGTAGAACAAGCCAAATATCAAGCAGAAACATTATGGTTGAATGTAGAATCATATCTGCAAAATACAGGCAAAGCCGAGTTAAACCCCCATGCGATTCGCGCTGATTTGCAAAAGTTGCTTGAAGATCCCCAATCGGGAATCATCGCCATGCGCGCCCGATTAGCTCGTTTTGACCGTGATACTTTAGTACAGTTATTGAGTCAACGGGAAGATTTGAGTGAACAGCAAGTTAATCAAATTATTGATGCTGTGGAAGAATCTTGGTACAATATCAGCCATATACCCCAAGCTTTGACAGCAAAAGCTCAAGAACAGTATGACTCTGTAACCACTACCATCGCCGATTACTTACGGAATACTGGTCAAGAAGAATTAAATCCAGAAGGCATTCAACGGGATTTTAGCAGATTATTTGCCCAACCCAGAGAGGGAGTTGTAGCCCTCCGCCATCGGTTGTCTCAGGTAGATAGAGATACTTTGGTGAAGTTAATCAGTCAACGGCGCGATTTAAATGAAGCACAAGTTAATGAAGTCATTGATTCAGTGCAAACTTCCATTCAGAATATTGTAGGTGCGCCTCGTCGTCTAGCTACCCGCACACAGCAAAGAATAGAAACCTTCCAAGCATATTTAGCAGACTATTTGCGGCAAACGGGTAAAGAAGAACTGAACCCAGAAGGGATCAAACGGGATTTACAATTATTGTTGCATGATCCGCGCGTGGGAATGGAAACTTTCAGCGATCGCCTCGCGCATTTCGACCGTGACACCATCATTGCTTTGCTGAAAATTCGGGAAGATATCACCGATGCAGAAGCCGCCACAATTGCTGATAATATCGTCTCTGTGCGTGATCAATTTGTCGAGCAAATCCGGGGTATCCAACGGCAGATTCAAGGTGTCATAGAAGGAATTTTTGACCGGATTCGTAACTACCTCAACGCCTTAGAACGCCCCGAACTCAACTATGATGGGATTAAGCGGGATGTTCGCACCTTCTTTGATGATCCACAGGCTGGGTTTGACGCATTACGCGATCGCCTATCACATTTCGACCGAGACACCCTAGTAGCCATTATCAGTTCCCGTGAGGACATTTCTGAGGCCGATGCAAACCGAATTATTGACCAAGTTGAACGGGCGCGTAACACAGTATTACAAAGAGCCGAACGCATACAGCATGAAGCCCAACGCCGCCTAGAAGACATCAAACATCAAGCACAACTACAAGCAGAAGAAACCCGCAAAGCCGCCGCCACAGCCGCTTGGTGGTTATTTGTCACAGCTTTTGTTTCCGCCGTATTTTCCGCATTAGGAGGAGCGCTAGGCGTGGTTGTAGTGTAGGGATTGGGGATTGGGGACTGGGGACTGGGTATTGGGTATTGGGGACTGGGTATTGGGGACTGGGTATTGGGGACTGGGTATTGGGTATTGGAAACTTTCCCCCCACATTTCCCACACCCCCCACACTTCCCACACTTCCCACACTTCCCACACTTCTACTCCCCACTGCTTTCTCCCCATTGATTAATGGCAGAAAATATTGAAGAGTAGTCATCATTAGCAAATGACATTTTCACAGCTGTGTGAACAAGTTGGCGGACAGCTTCAATACTAACGAGATCCAAACCCAGTGATTTTGCTTCCGAGATAAACAAATCTGTGTCCTTGAGCAAATGTTTTGTAGGGAAATTGGGATTGGTATAATTGCCATCTAACATCCGGCGGAGTTTCTTGTCAAAGGTAGGCGCATAAAGGGAACTTTCCCGCAGGATTTGCATAAATAAATCTATATTGATACCTTGACGCTCCACAAATGCCAAACTCAGCGCAAAGCTAGTTGTCAGGGAAGCAATAAGTTGATTTAGTGCCAATTTCATCCCCGACGCAGAACCCACTGGCCCGACAAATACAGGTTCTTCACCAAAATTTTTCAGTAGGGGTAAATGGCGTTGATATTGTCTTTGTTCCGCCCCTACCATCACAATCAATTCGCCTGCTTTAGCTTCAGGAATACTACCTAATACGGGAGCTTCCATATACTCACCACCGCCACCAATTACCGCATCTCGAATTTCTTGGCTTTCTGTAGGAGTAATAGTCCCCATCTGAATCACAGTGCGTCCTTCTAAGGTGCGCCAAGAAGTATCAGACAGCAAAACATGATAAATAGCGGCGGCGTTAGTCAGCATGAGAATAATACACTCAGCTTCCCGAATTGCTAGGCGGGGATGTGTAACGATTTCCGCACCAGCAGCCTGTAATGGGGCTAATTTTTCTGGGGTGCGATTGTACGCTACTAGCTCAATGTTGGCTGCTAACAACCGTTGAGCCATCGGTAATCCCATGAGTCCAGTTCCCAGAAATGCCACCTTCATTGTTTACGTTCCTTTGGTACAGCTTCGGTGTAGCCAGTCGTAGATATCGCGTTTCCATTGTTTGATTGTACGCTGGTTGAACAGTTACCACTGTCCAGTAATAACTGTTCCGTTACTAACCTTTTTCCCTGACTGACAATTAACCCCCGGCGGCAAATGTCACCATAATAATCACTGAAAGTAAAATACCAGGGCTAAGTAGTGTTATCAATAAGAATAGTTCATGAGCCGTCATAATTAATACTTTCCTATTAGCTGAATCTGCACAGTATTCAATGTCATCCTAATCTATATCAGGGTGAGCTAGCTTTCCTAAAGACTGTTTTAACTTTTCTCCATTTTAGTTTGGTACAGTCAGTCCTTGGAGTGGTTGCGCTATTTCTGTCTGCTGGAGTCCTTTGCTTTGAATTAACACGCCAAAGCCACCTAATGCGGTGGGATCTATGAACTTGTGTAATGCTTCCCGTCGTTGTAGTAGTTGTGAAATGGGAACTTCTTGGTGGGAAAGAGCTGCAATGCGATCGCCTAAACCCAAAGCCATCAAAAATAAACCTTGCTGAATAAAGCCGATTTTTTGTAAATTGAAGCGA
The DNA here is from genome assembly GCF_963923915.1 of Nodularia chucula CCY0103. NCBI lineage: Bacteria > Bacillati > Cyanobacteriota > Cyanophyceae > Nostocales > Nodulariaceae > Nodularia > Nodularia chucula. The sequence continues at coordinate 16,531 of NZ_CAWUOL010000103.1, forward strand.
TCGCCCCATTTTTCCAAAGCCGTAAAATCAACATGGGCAGTAATATCTTGCTTACCAATGTTGACATAAGGATTATCATGATAGCGATGGTTGAAATAACACTGTAAAGTGCCATGCGATCGCCTGGGATTATAATAACGATGCGCCGGGTAGCCATAATCAATAGTTAACACATACCCCCGACCTAAGCATTCCGCTACACTACCCAACCAATTACCAGCAGCCAAATTAATCTCACTGCGATAGCCATCCGCATAACCACCCCTCACCAAATCAATTTCCACTAAATCCAGATAATTGGGCAATTCCGGCGTAGAAACATCCCCCGTGACCTCCACAAAAAACGTCTCAGACTCATCTTTGTGCGTTGTCACATAAACTTCCCGCATTTCCCCACCTTCCCAAATAAACTGATGCACAGGTAAAGCATCCACCAATTCATTAGAAAAAAAGCAGCCAGTAATCGACTCACTAGGGATATCTGCTAAATTGCACCAACGCACCGAAAAATCTTGCAAACATTGCTGTTGTTCTTGCTGTAATCCCGGGGACTTCTCCACAATCACATAATCCAACGCCGCCAAAAAATCAGGATGATGTAGCCGATAATAATTCAGGATATGCAGAGCCAGTAAACCCGTACCCGCTCCCATTTCCACCAGAGAAAAAGGCACAGGACGAGCTAAAATCTCCCACATTTGCAAAAACTGTACCGCCAATAACTCCCCAAAATCAGCACCAAGATGAGGCGAAGTAAAAAAATCACTCCCCTGAAAACCAATTTTCACAGCATGACTGGAATAGTAACCATATTCAGAGTGATATAAAGCCATATCCATAAATTCAGCGAAAGTAATTCGCCCTTCAGGACTCCTCGCAATACTATCGGCTATGGCTGTACACAATGCTGGATGAGAAATCATAGACAAGACAACTAAGGCTTTGCTCTTTAATTATCATCAATTTCTAGAAAATAATATCTAAATCCAGTTCCCCTCTTCTATTGGCTACGGTGTACACACAAGTCGAAGTAAACTACTAGGGGAGGGGACTTTATGAGGAAAAAGAAAATGGAAAATCCC
>NZ_CAWUOL010000104.1:0-17574 GCF_963923915.1 Nodularia chucula CCY0103
TACTGTATTTACTTATTGTTACACATTTTGGTTATTTCACGCCCACCTACTTAGACCAAATAATAAATTCTCTCAAGTCATACACTGCAAACAAGTTTTGATTATGCTTAACTTGTGTGGATAACCATGAAATAGCTTGGGTTTTCATCCCTCCACCATCGATTAATACCAAGGCTTGGGTAGGATAGCAATTTTGAATATTCAAATTGAGATAGGGCAGTTTTTCATCTACTGAACCACTAGTTTGCTGCCATTTGCATTCAATAATTAATCCCGCAGAAATGGCAGCATTACCTATAATATAAAAATCTACATATATGTCGCTACCGTAAATTCCGAGGCCGACGTAAACCTGTCTTGCATATCTTTTGGGTACATGATTCGCGGTTAAAAGATGTGTTAAACGCTGTTTTCTGGGTAAATCAGCACCAACTTGGACATATCTATGTCCCAGCAAAGCACCTTCTACAGAGTTTTCTAAGACATTACCCGAGGTAACTGCTTTTCCGCCTTGAGTCATATTTATGTGGAGTTATTTCACAATATTCCCTGATTTTAGGATTATTGGGAAGGAATAGTAAATACTAGGTTATTAAGTTTTTAATTTTAGAGACAACAAACCAGTGAAAACAGTAATTTTGTACTATTTAAAAGCCAAGTAGTACAGAGAATTTTTTTATTGTCAGTTTAGAGATTTAAAAAGTTACGCCATCAACTTCTCTGTTCTTGATTTGAATCTTAACTTGCTTGAACATCATGATGACCATTGCGGATATCCCATGCGACTTCTAGCATTTGAGTCCAGCGCTTTTGCAGTTGTTTGGGTGTGCATTTAATAGCTTTGGCGATCGCCTGATCACTATGGCGGCTAATTTTTAGCTGCAAAATTTCTTGTTGCTCAGGAGATAATACACCCACAAAGGTTTCCCATTGCTCAGAAGTTAAACCCAACTTTTGCTCCAAACCCGCACCTAACCATTGATGAACTAATTGCCATTGGTGATTTTTGGCGAATTTTTCCACGTGGTATTTAAAACGCTGTTGCAGATAGTCACGCTGGCGACTAGTTAAACCGAGAATTTGGTCAATTTCCGGGGCTGAGAGGTCTTGTAACTTCAGCGTTAGGTAGTCCACACAGTCAGATTGACCTTGAGATTCCAAGTATTTTACCAATTCCGCAATCACGCGATCGCGCTCCGACTCCTCAGAAGGATCGAAATTAGTTTGGGCAACCATCTGGGATCTAATTTGTTGCACCGCCGAGTTACGCTGGTAAGACTCCGCTTCCTCACTTCTGGCTGATTCCACCGCCATTTCAATATCCACAGTCGTTTCCTGGGGCTGACGACGGGCAAAACCTTGGGCGCGCAGAATAATCAATTGCTGATTATTTCCACCAGGTAAATTAATCCGGCGTTTAGCATATTGCTCTGTAAACGCAATGTATTCTGCTAACTGTAACTGAGTCCGGGGCTGATAATCTTCAGCTAATAAGTTTTCCCGGCGGAAAGCTTTAATAGCCTCAATGTAAAAGGCTTGGAGAAAATCCTCAATCAAACAGTAACGAGCATTAAAGCCCAACTCGGAACCAGCAATAGTCACATGACGATAAACCATAGCACCTAAAGTACTATGTAATTCCACTCTTCCCCGTCTAGAACCTAGTTTGTAGTAATGCAGGCACTTTTGCAAGCGATGACGAGCTAAATTAACTTGCCATGACTCGATTTCCCCAGATTTCTGGATGCGAGAGCTTTTGTCACATATTCTTTCAACTTCTGTAGCGATGCGCTGTGATACCGCTTCTACACACTTAGATTTGGCCTTCACTTGAGCTTGCATTTCTTGATATAGCAATTGTCTCAAGCTATTTTGATCATCATCTAGCAATTCTGTCGGCGAAACACTGCATAAAAAAGCAGATTGAGAAGTTGGTAGATTTGCAAGGTTGGGTTTCATGACTTTTCTTTGAGTATGGTATTGCACCGTAACTACAACGCAGATACAGCAAATGAGACCAGCCTTGGCTGGAGAAATATTTAGCATTCTCAAAACCCACTGCCAGCACTGCTCATATATAAGACTGTAAGTAAGTTAAAAAGTTACAAGAAAACTAATGTGTCGGTTTTTGTATGAGCAACCACCTTAAGAATGACGCATGAATATGTGCCACCCCTGAAAAGTGGTGAAAAGACTTGTTATATCGATATTTATCGCCATCCTATTTTACCCACGGCCAGAGATTGTAAGTATGACGATTTCAAAACTGGAGCCTTTTGAGCAAGTTTCTTTAAAACTAAACGACAAACCTGTACACTTTGTTTCTTATACCCAATTTGTTGCTGCTTCCCAACCTAAACCCCGCCTCGTGATCATTGGTTCATCTCCCGTCAAATCTAAAATTGTAGACACCTCATAAGTTGTTTCCTCACCAGTGTCTATAATTACATCTACTAAATTATCCAAACGGTCAAACAGTTCCACCCGTGACAGTCTAGGTTCTAAATCTAGCCTTACTGGTTCATCATCTGGTGGCAGATGTGCCGAAGTGGAAATAATCGGATTTTCCAAGGCTGCTAGTAATGCCAAGCATACCGGATGATCAGGTACACGAATCCCTGTAGTTTTGCGCTTGGGACTTTGTACTAGTCGCGGCACTAACTTAGTAGCGGGGAGTAAAAAGGTGTAAGTACCAGGAATCAAGCGCTTCATAATCCGATAAGCTGTATCACTGACAAAGGCATAGGTTGCCACATTGGATAGGGAGGGACACAAAAATGTTAATGGTTTATCATTGGCTAACTGTTTAATTTGCCGCACTCGTTCCACTGCCGACTTGGCATTTAAATCGCAACCGATAGCATAAACTGTGTCTGTAGGGTAGAGCATAACTGCGCCACTGGAGAGCGCTGACTTTATTTCCTCTATACGGCGGGTTTGTGGATTATCAGGATGGACAGAGAAAATTTTTGCCATAGCCAGTTCTGAGTAAGAGGTGAGAAATTGTGCATAGATTGGGAGTAGGGAGTAGGGAGTTGTAAGGGCAAAGCGCAGGCTACGCTAACAGAAATCAAATAGGAGTCCTAATATTATGATTAAAGTTGCTTACCTTGAATGTCCCACAGGCATTTCTGGTGATATGTGTCTAGGGGCTTTAGTGAGTTTGGGTGTTCCCATAGAATATTTAACTGAAAAACTGAACAGATTGGGAATTTCTCCAGAGTATAAGCTGAGAGCGGAACTTGTGCAACGTAATGGACAAGAGGCAACTAAAGTTTATGTGGATTTACTTCATCACCACCACCACGAACATAGTCACCATCATGGCCGCCACCTCCCAGAAATCGAAAACATGATCCTCAAAGCTGATTTGCGATCGCGGGCAGAAACTTGGAGTTTGGCAGTATTTCGACAGTTAGCAGTAGCAGAAGGGGCAGTACATGGCATTGCGCCAGAAAAGGTGCATTTTCATGAAGTGGGCGCTGTAGATGCCATTGTGGATATTGTGGGTACGTCCTTGGGGCTGGATTGGTTAGGTATTGATAGTAATGATCAAGGATTACCTGCACTATACTGTTCAGCTTTGCCTACAGGTGGGGGAACAGTACACGCTGCTCACGGTGAGATGGCTGTACCAGTACCAGCAGTATTGAAGTTGTGGGAAATGCGCGGTTGTCCAGTGTTTAGTAATGGGATTAATAAAGAACTCGTAACACCAACAGGGGCGGCGATCGCTACTACCTTAACTACAGAATTTGGTTCACCACCAGCAATGACCATTAAACAGGTGGGACTGGGAGCAGGAACTATCAATTTACCTATTCCTAATATATTACGTCTCTGGTTGGGCGATTGCGCTTCGCGCACGGCCGGAGGCGATCGCACTCATAATTATCAAGATCCCCATTCCAATTTAGAAACCATTACCGTACTGGAAACCCAAATTGACGATCTCAATCCCCAAGCCCTCGGCTACATCTTTGAAGCCTTATTTACCGTTGGTGCTGTAGATGTATTCACCCAACCCATAGGAATGAAAAAATCCCGTCCTGGAATTTTACTAACTGTCATCTGCCATCCAGAGAATTTACTAGCCTGTGAAGCAGTTTTATTCCGCGAAACCACAACTTTAGGTATTCGCCGCAGTACCCAACAGCGCTCTATCCTACAACGGGAAATTCAATCAGTACAAATTGAATATGGCACAGTCCGGGTGAAAGTAGCATGGCAAGGAGACAAGGAAAATCAGGGTATTAGCAACGTCCAACCAGAATATGAAGATTGTGCAGAATTAGCTCGTCGCCACAATATCCCCTGGCGTGAAGTTCAACGATTAGCATTACAAACTTGGTATTCTAAAGCCCCCATTTTGTAAACGGGGGATAGAAACGGATATGCCAAATTTATTTGGGTGGCTTGTTTATAGAATAGATCGGAATTATCGTAACCGCAAAGGAGGTTAGGACATAAACGGATAATAAAACTGAGACACCAAAAGGCTCTTAACCCAGTCCCCAGTCCCCAGTCCCCAATCCCCAGCGATACTTTCCACTAATCTAAATCAATGTCTCTCACAGTTCGTTTCATCGCGTCAGCTGCATCCTCAGCTTGGCGTTGCAGACTCTTTGTAGCGTCTTCAGTACCGCGTTGCACATTTTTACTCAAGTCTTTAGCCACCCGTCCAGTATTTTCCTGGAGATTTTTCACTCCGCGCTGTGTTCCCTTGGTAAAACCTTCACGTAATTCTTCCGCAGAACCGCCAATATTTTCCTGGAGATTTTTCACTCCACGCTGTGTTCCCTTGGTAAAACCTTCACTTAATTCTTCCGCAGAACCGCCAATATTTTCACCGAGGCGCTTGACTCGTTCATCCAAGGGTGTACCTTCTTGATAATTGCGGATATATTGCTCTGAACTATCGATACCCTTCTGTGCAACATTTTTCCGGGCATTTTTCGCCAATTCTGCGGCTCTAGCATTTGCTGCTCTTTCATCTGCTCTAGCTCTAGGATCTACATCGCTAAAGTTATTCATTCCACCCTCTGGGGTATTCAGTGGATAACTTTTTGTAGGATCGTACATTTCCATATTAGGTGATTGAGCATTGGGTTGTGGTGGCTGTTGGGCGATTCCCGGATTACACGCCTGTATCATCAACAAGAATGTTGCCGCCAAGCAGACTGTTAAAATTTTCACAGGACGGATCTTGTTTAGCCAATTCATGAGTCTTTTCATCATTTCACTCCTGGAATGCTTGTAATTAAGTTAAACTTATGCTGCTCTTGAAGGCGATTAATTGCCTCACTATTTAGCAGTTGTTTGGGAGAATTTGGGATGATTTTTCGATCTCCAATCTGCCCATCACAGTCAGGTTCTATTTACCGACGGGGGGATTTTTTTGTAACTCAGGTGGAGAAGTTGCTTCTTCGATTTGCTTGGTTGAGTAGTTTCGATAATCAAACAATTTTGGCTTACCTGACACCTAGCAAACATAGTAATTCTGACTTGTCTACGTTCATCTCTCCTAATATTTTTATGCTTCTCACCCCATCACGAAAAATTTCATAACCCATTCCAATAATACGAATAAAAAAACAAGTTAGCCTCTAGCGTAGGTAACAATATCCTTGCTACTAAAATCAGACTTTTATCTAACTAGAGAGAGATTTTTCCCAGTAATTAATCCGGTTGTAGTGTTGAAAATAGTTTAATTTTTGCAAATGAAGAACCAAATTTTACGCTGGCTAATTTTAGGAGTAACCCTATTTTTTTTAGCGAAAGCCCTGAAAGATAACTGGGCGGAAGTGATAGCAATTCAAATTGATGCAGTAGGATGGGCAATTTTATCCATAGCTACAGGCGTAACTTTACTAGCACATATTTGGGGTGGTTGGATATGGACTTGGATTCTCAAAGAATTAAATCAATCTGTACCATCTGGAGAATTTATTCAAGTTTATCTAAAAACTAATATGGCTAAGTATTTACCTGGGAATGTCTGGCATTATTATGGGCGAATGGTAGCGGCAAAAAATGCTAATATTCCTGCTGGTGCTGCTACTTTAAGTGTGTTGCTAGAACCTCTGCTGATGGTGGCTGCGGCTTTAATTATGATTGTTGTCTGCGGGAGCCAATTTGCAGATGCTCATAGCACTGTATCTGTAAAAATATTACAATTTTTGAGTTTGGCTGTGGTACTTGCTGCGGTTCATCCCCGGTTTTTGAATCGAGGGATTTGCTTTGTTTATAAATTAAAGGTGAAAAGGTCTGCTGTGGCTACTCAGCCTAGTATTCCCTTTAAAGTTAAACGTTATCCTCTACTACCTTTGTTGGGGGAATTAGGTTTTTTAATATTGCGGGGGACTGGGTTTATTTTAACTGTCTTTGCCCTCACTCCCTTAAATGTCAGCCAATTACCTCTATTACTAGGGGCTTTTAGTTTTGCGTGGTTGCTAGGTTTGGTGGTTCCGGGCGCGCCTGGGGGTTTGGGTGTATTTGAAGCTACTGCGATCGCGCTTTTGCAGCACCGCTTTCCTTCGGCTATGATTATTAGTGCGATCGCTTCCTATCGTCTCATTAGTATTATCGCTGAAACTGCTGGTGCAGCACTAGCTTCCCTGGATCAAGGCATAGGTAAAGCTGTATAAACAATTAAACCTATCTGTGACTTTACTCATAAGGTTGCCGAATCCCAAAATTAACGACTCCTCAAACACCCCACCCTACTTCTTTGCGGGCGGGGACTTCCGCGTTACATTAAAATCAAACGAACAACCAAATCAACACCTATCGCCAACAACTAAACACTTAGGAGGTAACAAACAATGATTTTGACCAAAGATAACACCCCACAGCTTACCCCTAAAGAATACTTTACTTGGGAAGAACAGCAGCTAGAAAAACATGAATATATCAACGGCGAAGTCTATGGAATGGGCGGTGGTAGTGTAAATCATGGTCGCATTGCCATCAGGTTAACTGCCCTGTTTGATGCCCATGTAGAGAATAGTGGTTGTATAACTGGTAATTCTGATATCAAGGTTAATATTGTCGAGACGAATAACTATACCTATCCAGATGCAAGTGTGACTTGCAATGAACAGGATAAAAATACTGCCAACTATTTTACCTACCCCTGCTTAATCGTTGAGGTTTTGTCAAGCAGCACCGAAGCCTACGATAGAGGCGGCAAGTTCAGAATGTACCGCCAAAACCCGGCTTTAATCGACTACCTACTAGTCAGTTCCACTAGCATCGAAATTGACTTGTATCACAAAAACAAGGCAGAAGAGTGGTTGATTATCAACTACAAAGCAGGCGACACTATCGAACTTAAAAGCATTAACCTCAACTTCCCCATTGAACAAATTTATCGCGGTTTGACCCTCGATCCAGGTAATGGAGAATAGAATAAAAGTATTACTCGAACCATAGGACTACCTTTAAGGCAAACTTATGGGTAGAGTCACAAGGCAGGTCGGCTTGTATGTTAACTTTTTAGTGGGGGTGGAGGGACTTGAACCCACACGACCTATTACGGTCAACGGATTTTCATTCTCTCGCAGCTTTCGCTACTGCCTAGTTTTAATAACTTGAGGCTTTGAGAATTGGACTCTCTCTTTACCCTCGGCTTAACGTTAGGGTAGCTCCCGTCGAGTCTCTGCACCTTCCGACTAATTGTGAGTTTTACAACTCAGGCTTAGTTCGGCTTGGCTCAGGATTGCCTTGTCTGCTTACAGATTTAGGTTTCCCTGAATTTGACAGCTTCCACTTGAAAGATTTCTCTATCAAGGCTCAGTTTTCTAAGTCCGTAGCGTCTACCATTCCGCCACACCCCCATATTTGCTGGGAGCCACTGTGTTTTTGGGCTGCAAATAACCCTTGCTTAATGTAGCAGTAGTTGCTTTTTTATGCAAGTAAATTGAAATACTTTTTTTCCAATTCCGGAGTGTTTTTCGGATTGAATGGTTTCAATTTTTTACCGCCTTGCAGATTGTAGCATAGATATCAAAAATAGAAAAATATTTTTCTGGAAATTTTTCAACTCCCCATAAGAAGCAAGGGAGCGGGGGGGAAGTTAGAAATTACTTGACACGGACAGCAGCTTAACAACCTTTCCTCTTCTCCCTTGCACCCACACTCCCAACTTCCAACAATTAGTCTTTCCTCAGCCGAGGGGTTCAGCCTATGATGGAAAGTAGATGCACTGAATGCTATTGTCCACTTAAAGAGAAAAAATCTATGATTGTAGCCTTGCTGTATCTGGCTTTGGCTGGAGCTTACCTGTTAGTCATCCCCATTTTTGTGATGCTGTACCTGAAACAGCGCTGGTATGTAGCTAGCTCCATTGAGCGGACTATCATGTATTTTATGGTGTTTTTCTTTTTGCCAGGGTTGTTGGTTTTATCGCCTTTTGTGAATCTGCGCCCTCGGCCGCGACAAATTGAAGTTTAACGAGATTGGTAGGTCATAATTCTCATGCGACGTATTGACGCTATCGGAATTGGGTTTGGTGTTTTTATTGCTGGTGGTTTGGGATATGTCGGATTACAGCTAGTAGGTTTGGATGGTGAACAAGCTGGAATCTGGAGCCAAGTTTTACTAGTTGCTGGCTTGGTGGGCTGGTTAGCTTCGTACCTATTCCGCGCGGTGGGAAATAAAATGACCTACCATGAACAACGGGAACAGTATGAAAAAGCCTTTCTGCAAAAACGGCTGGATGAACTGACTCCCGAAGAACTAGCAAAAATTCAAGATGAAATCGCACAAGAAGAACAGAGTCAAGTGTAAAGTGATCATTGGTTGGTTATTTCTGGCTGGCTAACTGACCATTGAACACTCACTGATAATTCTTGAAACATGACTGCGATTTCTAATTGCTTTGACACCTTGGGAAAAAATCGAGAATGCGCTCTGATTCCGTTTATTACTGCTGGAGATCCAGATTTAGCAACAACAGCAGCAGCTTTGCAGGTTTTGGATCAAAATGGAGCCGATATTATTGAACTGGGTGTTCCTTACTCTGATCCTCTGGCTGATGGCCCAGTGATTCAAGCGGCTACTACCCGTGCTTTGCAAAGAGGGACAAAGTTAGAACCTGTGTTGGAAATGTTGCAGGCTACTACTCCTAGTTTGCGATCGCCCATTATCCTGTTTACTTATTACAATCCCATTTTGCACCGTGGTATTGATAAGTTTCTGGAACAAATTGCGGCCGCTGGGGTATCAGGACTAGTAGTTCCCGATTTACCTTTAGAGGAAGCAGGGGGCTTGCTAAAACCAGCTAGTGAAATTGGTATCGATTTAACTTTGTTGGTGGCTCCTACTAGTTCGGCGGAACGGATAGCAGCCATCGCTCGTTCTTCCCAAGGGTTTATTTATTTAGTCAGTGTCACAGGTGTAACTGGGATGCGAACTCAAATGGAATCACGAGTATCAGATTTACTCAAACAAATTCGTAGCATTACAGATAAACCTGTGGGTGTCGGTTTTGGAATTTCCGAAGCTGCACAAGCGCGACAAGTGAGAGAATGGGGAGCGGATGCGGCAATTGTCGGTAGTGCATTTGTCAAAAGATTAGCAGAGGGTACACCAGAACAGGGGCTGAATGCGATCGCCGAATTTTGCCAAAGTCTCAAAGCAGCTATTAAGACCAATGACATCAGCATAAATATTTGATAAAAAAAAGCTCAGATGTTGTTTTTTTACCATGATCTGGTGGACAATTTAGCGAATATAGTTTTGAATATTAACAGCACACAGTAGCCTGTAAAAAAACTAGCTAGTCCGGTCGCTTATAGTTGAGTGTTATGTGAATTTGAGTAGGCGAATAATTATGAGTGTGAAAGTGAGTCAGTCACAAGTGACAGAGGAGCAAAGGCGATGAGTGAGAGTATGGCATTTATCGGCGGAGTAGCCGTAGCTGGGCTGGCGGCTCTTGTCATGCTCAGAGGTGCGGATACTAGCGCTATGCAAAGTAATTTTGCTTTTCCGGCTCGGCAGATGCCGACGAATGTTGCGCCGCCCATGATGCAGCCACCCCCCGTATATCCGCCCTACGGAATGAATCCATATTATCCTAGTCCCAGTCAACCCCCTTCTCAGTCAAATCCTGAGCAGCGCGTGGAAATGGAACGGCTAAATATGCAGTTGGAACGTTTAAAAAGCGATAACGAGCAGTTGAGAGCGCAAAACCAACAACTCCAGTTTCAATTTCAAAATTGGAACAACCAGCAAATGCAGTTAGCCCAACAAAATAGCCAAAAAATTGTCCCCGAACTATTGAAGCCTCAAACTCAAGAGCCTTGGTGGTCTACACCGATAATTTGGGCAGTAGGAGGTGCAACTCTCACTATAGGTGGTGGTGTTGTAGTGGCTGGTGTGTTGGCTTTATTTTCGCCACGGCAGCGCCCCACCCGCACAGTGCAAGTTATGCATCCTTACCACGGTTCCACACCCCCCTTAGCTCCTGTACGTCGGGCAGAGTTTTTACCTTCGCCTCGCATGGAAGCCAGACGAGTTGAATCCCCAGAATATGATGATATGCACTAAGGATATAGCTGGGGACTGGGGACTGGGGACTGGGTATTGGGTATTGGGTATTGGGGTGCAGTATTGCAAATTCCTAATTATTGTCCCCTCCATAGAAAGCAATCTGGTAAAAAGCCCCGAATTTATTTGTGGAACCGCCATTTCTCTCCCCTTCTCCCTGCCTCTTGCTCCTCTGCCTTCTTCTTTCCCCTGCTCCCCTGCCTCTTGGTGCGTCCTCACGTCCTTGGCGGTTGCTATAAATCAACTATTAACTTCAAAGACTTTATATGGTCTCATTGAACCCAGAATCCCCTTTTCTTTAGACTGGGAAGCGTCAATCAGCATCGGGAACTGGTGACGGGGACTGGTCTTGAGAATTTAGTTCAGGTGATATCTGTTTTTCTGTTTGTTTTTCCAGATTTGCATCTGCTTCTTGAAATAAAGATTGTACTTTTTTCCGCCAGTATTTTGTATCAGGCAATCTCTCGGAATGATTTTTATAATCTAAAACTTTATCCCATTCACCATCGTCTATAGCTTGATTGATGTCATTAAAGACCTCCTCAGCCTTAGCCCAATCTTTTTGCCACTGATTAATCATCTCTACTGTCTCTCTTAAGCCAGAAGAAGCATTACCGGGAATAGACCGCAATAGAGAGATTGCTGCGCGTAAATCCCCTGATTCATACTTTTCTTTAGCTTCTTCAATAATTTTGTCAGTATCATCACTAGACTGTGATGGATCTGGTGTGTCTAAAACTGGTGGCTCAGGTTGTGGTTTCGGGACAGGAATCGGTCTGGCAGTAATCAAAGTGCTATCATCTACCGTATTAATAGCAATGCCTTGATCTCGTAGACAAGTCACCCACTGTTCATTATTAGTAATTACATCTCTGTGCGCCCAAGCCAAACGACCAGAGTTCAATTTAACTTCTACCCAACCCCTTTGTGTGCGCTTGCCTGTGACATCAAAACTAGTATTATTACCAATTGTTTGTAAAATATTATCAGAATTAATAGAAGTAGGTTCAGAACGAACATTAGAATTACCTGCAACCACAGCCGAACAGTTAGGGGCGGGATTATTCGCGGTGTTAGTTGCTAAATTTCTGACATTGGGATAAACATTTGTAGCTAAAACCGCAGCTCCACTAGCTAAAAATAACCCTATCAGGAAGGGCCAGGGGTCGGGTTTGTGAAATTCTTGATGGATTGGTTTTTTGGTAACTACAGGATTGGCTGGGGCAACTGCAACGGTTTTTTGTGGGGATAATTGAGATAAAGAATTAGTGGGTTGGTAATGATGATGGTAAGAGGGTGGTGCTGATGTGGCAATGGCAAATACTGGGTTAACTGTGCCTATAGCTTTTAGGGCTTCTGTAGCAGTTTGATAGCGGTCTTTGAAGTGATAATGCACCATTTTGGTGAGGATGGCTGCTAAGGGATAGTTCACCTCTGCTAAATGCTGCCACAGGAGTTCTCCAGTATTGGGGTCTTCTGGTAATTCTACTGCTGGTAATCCGGTAAGGGCGGCAATGGCAATCATGCCCAAGGAATAAATATCACTATTGGGGCGGGGTTTTCCTTGGCCTTGTTCTGTAGGCATATAACCGGGAGTTCCAATGGCAACTGTAGCTGTAGGATGCGCTCCCACACTGACCATTGGTAGTCTTAACTGCTTGACTGCGCCAAAATCTACTAAAACGAGTTTTTGATCAGAAGCGCGCCGAATAATGTTATCTGGCTTAATGTCACGGTGAATCACCCCTTGGCTGTGAACAAATTCGAGGATTTCTAGGACTCCTCGCAAGAGTTCTATGACTTGGCTTTCTTCCCAACGCTGTCCGGGTATAAGTTCTTCAGCTAAGGTATGTCCGGCTATATATTCCTGTACTAAATAAAATTGTTGGTTTTCGTCAAAGTAAGCCAGTAGCCTGGGTATCTGGTCATGATTACCTAATTTTTCTAAGGTTTCGGCTTCGCTGTGAAATAGGCGCTTGGCTGTGTCAAAAACTCTGGGGTCGGCAGTTGCAGGTTTCAGGTGCTTAACGACGCAGATTGGGTGGCCTGGCCTCCTGGTGTCTTGGGCAATATAGGTCTGACCAAATCCCCCTTGAGCGAGGATTTGAATAATTTGGTAACGATTATCTAGTAACTTGCCGATCATATTTTCCCCTCAGAGTTATTACCTGTTTTTTCTGCTGGTAATAAGTATCTCCAAATTTTGTTGCATGAAATCCGTTATCTTGGGATAAAGATTTAAACTAAAAAATTAGCTTTTCTATTAATTTAGACTGTTGATTTGTCATTTAGTGTTCCCTTTTACTACCAATGCCACCGAGAATAACTAACCCAGTCACATGGCAACAGGCTGAACTTCTGATGCAACCTGCGTTTATTCGTGTTGTCGATAATATTCGTAAGCATCTTGATACGTCTGGTTGGAAGGGAAGTTACCATGATGTTCTGATTTGGCCAGCTAACACCACTGATGAAATTAAGGCTTTGGTAACTCAGTTGTTGGAAGCAATGGAAAGTGCAAGTTTAGAAGAGGCGGATGAAATTCGCGCTACTCTTGCTGATCTACCAATGCCCCATCCAGGATATCATTTGCTTTTGCAACGTCAACAGCATGAGGTGAGTATAGATTTGTGGGAAATGTGTTATCAGGTATGTTTTTTAAATTACTCTGCTGTCAGTGGCAGTGCAAATATTGATACTACTTTAATTGATGAGGCTGGTGAGGTGGATTGGCAGTGTTTGGAGAATAAGACTAGGGATTTAGTGGCTGAGATGTTTGCTAATTTACCAGATGGGTAAACAGGATATTACTGGGGGTGGGTATCTTACCACCCTAGAAGATGTTTAAATCCAACTGCTGAACCACATTCTGATTTGGAAACCTTCTGGTGATAGGGGTAAACCTAAATATAAGGGCATCCAAAAAATGAAGGCGGAAATAATTATGAATGTTATGGTGATTCCCACTGCTCTGATTGTACGATAATAACTATGGAGACACTGGTCTGTAAACCAGGCGATCGCTAAAAATATAAATACGACAGCACACATATAGTGATACATAAAAACGCATCTAGTGACTTTTACCCAAGGTAATAAGTTGGCAGCATAATTTAATACTAAAAATAGGGCAATCCCAGTATCAATTGTCAAGTTTTTTGGGACTATGAAATGTTCTTGTGGCAACCAAGGTATGAGGATTTGTAATCCTAGCATTGCTGCTAAAAACAAAATAGCGGCGACACCAAACCACCACAAAAAAGGATTACCCATTCCATGGACATCATAGATAATTTTATATGTGACAGGATGGGAATGGGACGGTAATTCAGATAATGGTTGAGTAATACTGTCAACAGTTTGGTAATAATAAGCAATTGGTCTATTCATTAACGGCCATTCATACCAAGCTGCACAGTAAGGATGGACATTAAGATTATTTCCACCCATCTGGAGATGAAAACTCAAAATTTTCTGGTGTACTGCGATAAATCCATATCTTTTATCTATAGGACTCCTATTTGATTTCTGAACGGATTTTAAGATAAACGCCTCGTTGGATAAAGATTTTAATCTCAGTATGTTTTCAAAATTCAAACCGGATTCCTATAGCTGGAGATGAGGAATCCAAATAATACTATAAACTATGGCGGGGATAATTCCTAAGTATAATAGTATTTCTAATATATTGATTTGTGTGAGCTTTGCTAGTGGTGTCTGCACTAAATTATCTGGAAATGATTTATTTTTATCAACCCATTTTTGATGCCATATCCTCAGAAAATCTTTGGTGTATCTGATGATTTCTCTAGGTGATTCTGGGAAGTTTGGGCTATGGGGAAAAGATTGGAATGTATGAATTATATAAACTGATAGCCAAATTAAATATGCACCGAATAAAAACCATAAGCCATTCCATTTAGTGGCAACTGATGCGCCGAAGTTAATACCTGATAAGATTAAGTAAATAGTACGCTTTTGTTTCTGTTTGTTTAATGCTAATAACAAAAATAATTGCCCTAGTAAGCCGAAGATCACAATATAAATATTATTTAAAGCATAACGAGATTCCACTAAGAATAATCCGTCACAAGCTGTAAATAAACCTGCTAGTAAAGCAAAGCTATAGCGATGATTTAATTGATAGGCAATGGCGGCGACGATTATAGGAATAAATGAGCCTGTGAGGGCATTTAACCAACGATAACTCCAAGGCGATCGCACTGAACCTGTGAGTTGATTTACTGTATCTTGTCCAAAGGGTAGGTGACTACCAATCCAAATACCAATGGCGATGATATATTGACTCAGGGGCGGATGGGCATTAAAAAATGGTGTTTGGGTGAGATAGTTATTACCAAATTGGGCAAAGTAAACTTCATCAAATACTAGTGTGTTAAATCGTTCTAATCCCCAAAAGCGTAAGCACAATGATAGAATAAAGATAAATAATAAACCAGTTTGAAACCATTTCTTAGTCATTTGTCAATAATTAAAGGTTTGTAGTCAGGACTAAAGTCCTGAATTAAGGGCTACAGCCCTTCCTAAGAGATCAATTACAATATTTTGACATTTTTTCACATAGTTAGGTTGACTCTCGCCAACTTACTTACCTTTTTGGTATTTCAAGTGATACAATTTTCTGATGTTTGATAATATTTGTAAGTTCATCGCGGAAACATTTTCAACCGACTTAGCTACATGGCTATTGGGAACACCCGTAGAATTAACCGAGTTAAGTCCCAAAGAATTATCTTTAGAACCGATTCGCGCTGACGCGTTAATACTACTGCAATCAGATGAAATGGTTCTACATCTGGAATTTCAGACTCAGCCTGATCCGTCTATTCCTTTTCGCATGGCGGACTATCGCCTACGGGTGTATCGACGCTTTCCCCAAAAACGAATGCGTCAAGTGGTAATTTATTTAACGGAAACAAAATCTGAAGAGGTGTATAAAAATACATTCAGTATCGATGGTTTACACCATGAATTTACGGTAATTCGCTTATGGGAAGAACCGACAGAAGTATTTTTGAGAACGCCGGGGTTACTGCCATTTGCGGTGCTAAGTAATACGAATAATCAAACCAATACATTGCAAGCTGTAGCTGATGAAATTAACAATATTAGTGATCGGAGAATGCAAAGTAATCTGGCAGCATCCACAGCAGTTTTAGCTGGGTTAGTATTGAAACAAGATGTGATTCAACGCTTACTAAGGAAGGATATTATGCGCGAGTCAGTGATTTATCAATTGATTAAAACCGAAGGTTTGGAAGAAGGTAGACAGGAAGGTATACGAGAAGGTAGACAGGAAGGTAGACAAGAAGGTAAACAGGAAGTAGCTATCAACTTGCTAGCAGAAGGAATGGTAATTGAAGCAATCGCTCGAATTACTGGTTTATCTGTGGAAGTAGTGCAAGAGTTACAGCGTCAACAAGCTGATACTCAAGCGTAGCTGTCTCTGCACTGATGCTCAAAAGTTAACTAAAAGCATTCAAATTAACAGTGTATTCGTCCATCGGTAACAACCGCCAATTAGAGCTACCATCAAGTTCTAAAACATACTCATGATACTGCAACAAACTGGGGCGGTGTCCGACACTAATTAATGTAGTTCCTTTAGCTTTGAGTTGTTGATAGAGATTCTTTTCATTAGCTAAATCCAGCGCACTGGTAGCTTCATCTAGAATAACGTAGCTAGGCATATTCAGGAGCAGTCGCGCAAAAGCCAAGCGCTGTTGTTCTCCTAAAGACAGAAAATTAGCCCAGTCTAATTCGACTTCAAAACCCCCAACTCGTTCTGGTAATTCTGCTAAGTTTACCTCTGCTAAGACATGGCGCATTTTGGTTTCACTGATATCATGATCAGGGTTGGGGTAAAGTAACTGACTCCGCAATGAACCCAATACCATATAAGGACGTTGGGGTAAAAACATGATTTCTGATAAAGGGGGGCGGAGAATTTGACCTGTTCCTGCATTCCATAATCCGGCGATCGCTCTTAATAATGAACTTTTACCACTACCACTATTCCCGACAATTACTAAACCCTCACCAGCCTGTAAGCTGAATGGTAAATCACGTACCAAGGTGCGTTCGTAGTTCGGAGTCAATAGGGTGACGCTACGCAATTCAATCTCAGAAGCTTCTGTGACATCAATAGTTCTCATTCCTGGCTGCTGTTGGTCTGCGGTTTCTAGCACTGCGTCTAAGTCCCCCATCCGTTCAATCCCGGCGGCGAAAGCTGTTAAATTTTCAAATTGACCGACTACCACAGATAAAGCGCTAAAAATTTGACTAAAGGCGATCGCAGCTTGAGTAAATGTCCCAAATTCCGTATCCCCTGCAAAGTAAATCGGTGCAATTACTAAATAAGGGAGTGCGGAAACAAAATAGTTATAACTAGTAGTAAAAAAACCTAAATTACGTTGCCAATTTATTAACAACTCAAAATTATTAATGGCGCGAATAAAACGCTGTTTTAGCTGAAGAATTTCTTCCGTTTCTCCTTGATAAAAAGCAATAGATTCGGCATTATCTCGCACATGAATTAGTCCATAACGAAAATCAGCTTCTCGTTTAAGTTGATTATAGTTAATCCCGATTAAGCGTTGACCAATCCAAGCCGTGACTACTGTTCCGAAAATTGCATAAACGACTAGGGCTACTGATAAAGAAACGGAAATAGATAATAAAACTCCGGTGAAAGATATTAAAGTAATCACTGATGTCAGAATCAGCAGTGTAAAAGATAAACTAGTGCGAGTAAATGACCTGATATCCTCAGCAATCCGTTGGTCGGGGTTGTCAATTTTTTGATTAAAGTTAATCTGGTAATAAGCCCGATTTTGAAAATATTTATCGAGAAAATGGTTAGTTAACCATTCCCGCCATTGCAATCCTAACTTGTCTTGCAGATAGCCATACATGACTACAATGGGAGTACCAATGACTAACAACCCAGTATACAGCGTTTCCGGCTGTTATGAGGTACAGTAGCAGCAATTAGCAAACCAG
>NZ_CAWUOL010000105.1:0-17028 GCF_963923915.1 Nodularia chucula CCY0103
GGGTTGTTGATGTTGATGGGGTTGAGAAGCGGGAAGGTAAGTTTGAGGTTTATAATTTTAATGTTGAGGGATTCCATACCTACTTCGTCTCAGATTTAGGAATTCTGGTTCATAATACTTGTGGTGATTTTGATATTCCAGATGTTCCTATAGGTGGTTTAAAAGGCGTAGATGACAAGTGGTTAAAGAACCAAGGTGTTGATCCTCATACGATAAAAGAAATTCTTCCAGGAGCGGCAAAAGAATTCGACATTTATAAAGATAAAAACAATAATCTGTGGGGACTTCGTAAGCCAAAATATGTTCCAAATGCGATTCCTGAATATCTTGGTAATTTGGAGGATTTTACAAATTGAGATGATTAATTTGGAATTAAAAAACATGGAAAAACCTAAAAACTTAGACTTAATATGGGAAAAAAATTTTGGAGGCGCAGTAGGTATTTATAAAGCGCCAAAAAAATTTGTATTCACACCTGCTTTAATGAAAAATTTGGCAATTTCTAAAATGACAGATGTCAGACTAATAAGTGCAGATTTTAATGAAAATACTGTATTTTTCACTCCTTTAGTATGGTTACTTCTCGATTCTGGCTCTAGCGTTGAATTTTTTGCTGTATATGCTACAGAACTCTCAAAGGATGAAGGCGTTAGTGATAGTAGCAGTGAATTAAAGACTTTACCTAATTTTTGCATTAAAAAAGCATTTTGGAATAAGTCAGAAGATATAAAAAATTTTCAGCTTGCAGATGACAAAAAAAAGTATATTTTGGGTGAAACACAAACTTTTTCTAATATAATTTTCATTGACTCCACGCATTGTATAGAAGCCACGCAATTAATTTCAGAAGCTATTCAAATGACAAAATATGGATTAAGTTTACAAGAAAATCAAAATGAATCAGTGTATGATGAAATAAAGATTAATATTTCAGATGGTCGTTTCTACTTAAATTTTGCCTATCATCCAGGTGTAGTAACAAACATCCTCTTAGAAGAATGGATTTTAAAATGGCGTAATTGTATTGATAAATTACCTTTTGATATAGGTTATTTACCTGACGAAAAAATTAGAATAAGCTATGAACTATCATTATTTGATAAAGTCACTATGTTTGATAAAATACAAGGATAAGTAGGGATTAATGAATAACAATGTATTAGTTAGAAACATTGAAATTTTATCAGAAGATGCCGAAGAGTCTTTAGTACATATAACTGATGGCGTTTATAAATGTGTTGCTTTCTGTCAGCCTTGTAATGTATCTCCAAATGATGTTATCAAAGAGCCACTTTTTGCCTTCAATAGTCAATACCCTGTGCTAATCACTACAGAACAACCTCCCTATATGAAACGTCAAGATAATAGTCTAGGATATAAAATCTTAGCAAGCGTATCGAATTTAGAAAATAATTTAGTACAAGTTGGTGCTATTTTAATTGAACTAGATGTTAGTTTACCTGGAGGAGTTAAACTTAATGATTTTATAAAGTTTACTTGTGGAAGACTAGATATATTTTAACAATAGACAATTAACTACGATTGGATTAATGACGGAGAAAATCGCCTGATTGGGGTGACGAGTTCTTCTACAACTGGTACTTCTCAACAACAGTATATTTACGATGCCTTTGGTAGCCGTGTTGCCAGCATTGATAATGGGGTAAGAACGAATTACTTGGCTGCACCGATTTGGGATTTGCCCCAAGTATTGATGGAATATGACTCGGCTGGGGAAATTACGACTGATTATACCCACGGGATTGGTTTAGTTAGGTCGCGTCATGATAACAGAGAAGGTTTTTATCACACCGATGGATTGGGTTCGACTAGGCTAATTACTGATAATGTTGGTTTGTTGAGGGGGCGACGAAGAAGTTAAAGAGGCTGCTGTATAAGCATCATAGCCATCACCCCCTGCTGATAAAATGCCTGCTTATTGCGAACGGCAGCCATCATTTCCAAGACCAAATCCTGACACCCATTCAGGGAAATTATCCAATTGTATCCGTATAAGCCTATCCAGAAAGCACTATGTCTTTTTCTGTTTCTTTTCAAATCACTTGGACGACAGACATAAGATTGTTGTCTAGAAAATTGAGTTTTTTGACCTTGTAACCATGCAGAGGTCATTGCTATAGCAATTAATAAAATCAGACGGACAAGCCTATCAGGAGAAGCTTGAGAACCTTCTAGATTATAGCCACCAGTTTTACAGTCTTTAAACATAGCCTCAATCCCAAAACGTTGACCATATATTTTGACAGTCGTTGATACATCTGTCAGATTAGTTGATAAATACCAAGGCTCTTTCTCTTGTTTGCCACGATATTTTCGTTTCCAATAAACTGCTAAATTACAACGACCAAACCCTTGATTTTGTGTGAGATTAACATGAGGATAAAATCGGCGTTCACCAGGAGAAACTGGAATCGTATGTAGCGGTTGAAAATCTTGTCTTTTTTCCCGAAAAGTAGTGTCCTTTTTTTGTCGAAAAACATACTTTAAATCTTGATGGTGCAACCAACTGGCTAATTCAATCCCATGAAATTCTCTATCCCCAATTACAACTAATTGATAATGTTTTAAGAGCCGGATTACCGGGCGTAATACCTTTTGTTGTTCTTGCAGGTTACTGCAAGCATCTTTGTTAAGTAGACACCAATATATTGGCAATGCCCTTTTTTGATAAATCACGCTCACCATCAAAATATTATTGTCTTTCCATTGGGTTCTATCCAGGGCAATAATCAATTTTGATTTGGGTTTGAATAGACGTGATAATATTTCTTCCACAATGGGAAACCATAGTAGCACTACACTCAAGGCATTCGATTTGAGAAATCTTTGTAAGTGACGACGACGGCTATTTTGTTGTATTGGTAAAGGTAGAGTAGCAGCCAATCTTTCTATTTTTACTTGTTTCTGACTTTGTAGTAACCATACCAGCATTTTTAGAGTAATTAATTGTGTACTGCTGAGGTACTTGGATAGGATTGGTTGATAGAATGAGGGTAACATTTATTTCTGGTCTTGTTAATTTGACGAGACCATTCTTTTTTACCATCAAACTGTCCCTTTTAATTAGCTGTCTAATAACTACACAGTTCTGTCAATAAGAACCGTTTTTTTTGAGAGGGTCTGTTACTTCAATCCCTCTGGGAGTAATACTTTCACCATTTTTGTCGCCCCCTCAAGGTACATACGTTACACGAGAGAATCTTCTAGACCCCCCAACACTATACTGTCAGCTTCCGAGGTCATCTCAAAGGTAAGGATAGAAAACTAAAAATAGCTGATAAAGCTGTGTTTATCAGAGATGTGGCTTTTGATATCCCCACTTTGGTTAATGCTGATTTAGTCTGCTATGGCTTGCAGTGGCTAGGTGGTAAAGGCAAGCGATTTGATAGCAATGAAGACCCCGAACGGGTAAACAGACGGTTCTCTAAAACACTAAATCAACACTGTAAACAGTTTGATATTTTTCCAGAAGATGAACGCACTTATCACAAATTTAGAGCAGCTTACTTTAGGGCTTGCGTGGTAAATGCTGGTAGGGATAGTTTTGATTTTCTCGATTATGCCAAGACTGTTTTAATTGACAATGATGAAAAGACAATTGATAGTTACAAGCGGTATGAGATTAAACAAGGAACACTTACCCAGATATAATTAAATCCCTATACTAGATATCTTGACAAATTATTTGCAAGGTGTTTAGTATAGGGATAACAAACATACTTGATGAGTAAATTATATGAGTAGATGGCAGTCAGCAGGGGAAGAATTAGCCAAATTGCTTCAAGGCGTGACGGATGAGGCGACTATCAAGGAATTAGCCCAAAGCACTGTAGAAAGCATTAGAGAAGCTTACCCGGATAACATCAACAGCCGGAAAAAGCCAATGGCTGATGTTCGTAAGGCTTTCAGGGCTGTGTTCCCAGCAACTAAAAAACAAGAGCATAAAGGGCAATATTTCACCAATTCGGGTAAAGGCAATGTTCCCAGGTACGAGCATTTATTTTTTCAGTTTTTCACCTTAACCACTGATGAATATGACGCAGTTGGCGACGATGCCCGGCAACAGTGGAAAGAACAGCAAGCCAAAACCGTAGAAATCGCACCCGCACCCGTTGCCACAGCAAAAATCATGAACATTTCCCAACTAGAGTTAGACGCTGACACGCAGAAAATGGTAGAGGAAGCGATCGCGCACACTGGAATATCATTAGCTGAGTTTGTGCAGAAGTCTTGTGCTGTTTACTCGGCTATTGTCGTAGGTAAGGCGAAAATGTCTAACGACGACTTGACCACAGTTTCAACTCAAGACCTACTAACTAACAGGGTTTACAAGACTCACCCCAACCGTGCGGAAGAATTGACCCGCCGTGCGATCGCCGCACTGGAAAATCATAATAATAATTGCACTGAGAAAAGCCAGAAATGGCACATAAACCAAACTGCCATACAATCCCTGACAGGAAGTAAGCCAGCAACGGTTAAAGAAATTCTGAAGGGATGCCAGCAACGACTAGATGACCATAACGCCAAGCATGAGTTAAACCCCTATGACAATCGCAAGCCAGGACAGAAATTAACTGAGGTCATCGACTTGGCCGCACTTGTTGCCGATGGCTTGGATGTGGTATAAGCCCCAGGAGCGATGGCGCGGCGGAAAAGTTGACTAGGGAGTAGTAGTTTTTGTGCGTGGACGGCCACCTTTTTGACCATTGCGACGAGATGCACTAACTTTAGCAGTGGAAGTAGAACTACCTCCTTTTTTAGCTAACCATTGCATCCAGGCTTTAGTCCCATACAATCCACTCATTAAACCGGGAATACTCAGATCCACGTCTAAAGTTTCCCAGTGTAATCCTTCCCCAGAAGGTGTTAACTCTACTTGCGCTAAATCTTCATCTAAAGCCTCAGCTAATCCCTGCCCTAAATGAGCAGGAAAAATAAATATAGCATCATTACTAAAAATAATATGAACCATTTGATTGTTTGGCTCATAAAAAGCCTTAATTGCCCTTGGTTCGCTTCTTTCGGCGTGGCTTCGGGCTTTTGCCAATTTGTTCAATAATTCTTGGTTGACTTGAATTTCTTTGCTGATCATACTCTTGCCATTTTTGATTGAGTTGGTCTTGATGTTTTGCAACTAATTTGAGAGCTTTTATTGCGTCCTTATCGCTCATATTAGTGACAGATATCCAGTCAGGGTCTTCATCTTGACTTCCTATTTTAATTCGCGCCTCACCACCGGCTTTAAAAACATGAACATGAGATGGCTCATAATCGTTTGGGTAAATGCGAATTTCAAAACCCTCTTCTTTGACAATTGTTGCCATGATTATTTACTTATAACCTAACGCTTGGGTTTTTACCATAAAGCAATAGTAACAATATGGGATAGAATAGTTGAGATTGTAGTTGCACACTCAATGCGTACAGTGAGCCAAAGACTGACCGTGTAATTGCCCACGGTAAAGGGGAAAGCAAAACCTCGAACGGTCGAATAACCATCAAGGCGGTTGAGAACACGGCAGTGCATGGTGAAAAATCCCCGACCCCAGGAAAGACCAGTCAGGGAAACAAGAAAAAAGCAGTGCTAAAAAGCGCTAGTTTTTTGCTGAGAACAAACCAGTAAAAAACAGCCAAAGTTTCAGCGCTGTTTTGTGCTGTTTAAAAATATTATTTTCTAGCGAATCGCCACCCATACAGACACCCCACAATCATTTGTGGGGTATTTTTTATGACGTACCCGCACCAGTTTTGTACTACCCCGCACCACTACCCGCACCACTTCAAAAAACGCTCTAGTGCTACAGCCCTGACTATGACTACATTCCAGCCTTCTTAGCCGCACCACCCGCACCACCCGCACCACTTTTTTTAAGAAAAGAAAAACAATGGTGAAGAAAAAAAATAAAAAAAAATAAATTTCAATATTCACAAAAGTGAGTAGAACCCCTCAAAACTGGTGCGCTTGGTGCGGGTAATGCGTCAAAGCTTGATATACCGTTGTTTCAGGCTTACCACTGGTGCGCTTCCTGGTGCGGGTATTGGTCAAACTGGTGCGGGTGGCATAGAAACGAGGATTTGCTTTAATTAGCCTGACAATTCTCTTCCACCCTTCAAAATAGAAATTAGAGAAGATGATTCAAAATCAAGTCGAGGGAAAATTTTTTAGTTGCCCCTTGAATGGTTGCTCCCTGCCAATTGGGAATTTTGTAAATTGTGCGATAGCTACGCTAACCTCTAGCGATCGCGCGCAGCACCTTTGGTGAGCGCCTCGCCTCATTATCAAATCAGTAGTTAGGATCAATGCCACAAATGCGGCGAATGAGATTAATTTGAGCTTCTAATTGATGCAGCGCCCAAAGAATTGGCACACGCAATTGTTCACCGCGCACCCCTTGTGACAGAATGCATAAATTGCTATTCCCAAAACTGGGAAAAATTTTTTCTAACTACATCTAAAAGCGGTAAGTTGCGATCACCTCACGAGATAGAATAATAGTCAGTAATATGTTAGTTATAGAAATTACTGAACAATAATTCATGCAATTCTAGTTTTTGACAAAAAAGTTTTTGACAAGTGAATCGCGCAAACCCTTGTACATAAAGCCAAAAAACAGGGTCAATCGATTTTTAATTGTTCTATAAAATCAATCCATTGTCCCGCCTATAAATATACGCAAATATACAAAACCATGTATAAATAAAGGATTGCTGAAAGTATAGAGATTTAGCCTTGGGGAAGAATTTGGAATTGTTGGCGATGGGCAAAGCCCCGCCGTAGGCGATCGCACCCAATCGCACCCAATCGCCACAACTCATGTAATAAGTTGCATCAGTGCCAAAAGCCTCAGCAATGGGGTTATTTTTATGGGAATGCTGGCGATTATGCGGCGGCGTTAGTCATAGGTCATTGTCCATTGCCACCCCTCCCAAAATATCAGCTTGTAGCATTTAGGACACTTCAGCCCATGCCACATCCTTAAGAAATTAAAGCCAGAAGGATATGAAAAATCTAGTCACACACAAGCTTAATTATTATAAGGAAATGGGTTTGTGTGTGACTAGACCTAAAGCCTTACGGCACAATTCTTACAGCGATTTTTGAGGGTCAAACCAAGCCAAGTCACACACAGGCTATTTTGGGCAAAAAACGGGTGTGTGTGACTAGATTTTTGGGGTGAACTGTACTGAGATGATAGTGGGTAGGGGGGAGGATTTGAGGGGAAATATCTCAGTATGGGGACTGGGGAAGTTGAAATTGTGTCCGCAGTTAGGCGATCGCCTCCTGGGGAAAATTTAGAATTGTGGTGATAGCGTAAAGCCCTGACAGGCATAGCTGCGCTTACCGCGAAGCGTGTGCCTTGCACTCAGCGCTCCGTAGGAATCGCACTGACGAAGTTTTCAAAAATATCTGTGTAGGTGTTCAAATAACGCCAAGTATGAGTTAAACCCATACGATAACCGCAAGCCAGGGTCAAAGCTGACTGAGGTTATAGATTTAGCGGTGTTGGTTCCCAGTGGGGAATGCTGGGGATTGTGTGGTCATTGGTCATTGGTTCTTAGTCCCCAATGCTTTGCAGTAGCATATTAGTTATAAAAATAACTGACTGCTAATTCATACAATTCTAGTTTTTGACAAAAAATTTTTTTCCAAGTAAATCGCGCAAACCCTTGTAAAGAAAGCCAAAAAACAGGGTCAATCGATTTGAAATCGTTAGATAAAATAAATCGATTGTCCCGCCCATAAATACACGCAAATATAAACAAATATGTATAAAATATCCATTTATAATAGTATAGGAAGTTGGGGAGTGAGGAGTTAGCAAGCGATCGCCTACGGCGGGGGTGGCGAAAATCTTGGGAGTTTGTTGGCGATAGCGAAGCGCTCCGTAGGAATCGCCTTGGGGAAGTTTCCAAAATTATCTGTGCGAGTGTTCAGGTGTTTCTATGCCTATACAAGGTGTTTGTGTGATTGGAGTGGAGAAATGCTGGCATCTATGCACAAGATACCTGTGAGAAAAGTGGGGAAATGCTGCTATGTCTATACAAGATATCTATGAAGAAATGCAGAGGTGAGGTTATGCCTATACAAGCCGATGGGAATTGTGCAGGGATGCGGGAATTGAGGAATTAACCAGATGCGGGAAAATTTGGGAATTGTTAGCGGCGGTGTTATGCCTATACAAGGTGTTTGTGTTGTGGGAGTGGGGAAAATCTGTTATCCATGCACAAGGTATTTATGCCGAGATATCATCATGTCTATACAAGGTATCTATGAGGAAGTGCAGAGATGACGCTATGCCTATACAAGGTGTTTGTGAGTGAGTAGAGAGATCCTATCATCTATATACAAGATACCATGTATAAGATGCGATAACGCAGAGATGCCGTCATGCCTATACAAGACGACTCATGCTAGTGAGAATAAACGCAAGCATCCCTATCCATATACAAGAGGGTTATAACAGTCCTTACAAGCAACCCTTGTTCTCTAGAGAACAAGGGTTGCTTGTAAGGACTGTTATAACCCTCTTGTATATGGATAGGGATGCTTGCGTTTATTCTCACTAGCATGAGTCGTCTTGTATAGGCATGACGGCATCTCTGCGTTATCGCATCTTATACATGGTATCTTGTATATAGATGATAGGATCTCTCTACTCACTCACAAACACCTTGTATAGGCATAGCGTCATCTCTGCACTTCCTCATAGATACCTTGTATAGACATGATGATATCTCGGCATAAATACCTTGTGCATGGATAACAGATTTTCCCCACTCCCACAACACAAACACCTTGTATAGGCATAACACCGCCGCTAACAATTCCCAAATTTTCCCGCATCTGGTTAATTCCTCAATTCCCGCATCCCTGCACAATTCCCATCGGCTTGTATAGGCATAACCTCACCTCTGCATTTCTTCATAGATATCTTGTATAGACATAGCAGCATTTCCCCACTTTTCTCACAGGTATCTTGTGCATAGATGCCAGCATTTCTCCACTCCAATCACACAAACACCTTGTATAGGCATAGAAACACCTGAACACTCGCACAGATAATTTTGGAAACTTCCCCAAGGCGATTCCTACGGAGCGCTTCGCTATCGCCAACAAACTCCCAAGATTTTCGCCACCCCCGCCGTAGGCGATCGCTTGCTAACTCCTCACTCCCCAACTTCCTATACTATTATAAATGGATATTTTATACATATTTGTTTATATTTGCGTGTATTTATGGGCGGGACAATCGATTTATTTTATCTAACGATTTCAAATCGATTGACCCTGTTTTTTGGCTTTCTTTACAAGGGTTTGCGCGATTTACTTGGAAAAAAATTTTTTGTCAAAAACTAGAATTGTATGAATTAGCAGTCAGTTATTTTTATAACTAATATGCTACTGCAAAGCATTGGGGACTAAGAACCAATGACCAATGACCACACAATCCCCAGCATTCCCCACTGGGAACCAACACCGCTAAATCTATAACCTCAGTCAGCTTTGACCCTGGCTTGCGGTTATCGTATGGGTTTAACTCATACTTGGCGTTATTTGAACACCTACACAGATATTTTTGAAAACTTCGTCAGTGCGATTCCTACGGAGCGCTGAGTGCAAGGCACACGCTTCGCGGTAAGCGCAGCTATGCCTGTCAGGGCTTTACGCTATCACCACAATTCTAAATTTTCCCCAGGAGGCGATCGCCTAACTGCGGACACAATTTCAACTTCCCCAGTCCCCATACTGAGATATTTCCCCTCAAATCCTCCCCCCTACCCACTATCATCTCAGTACAGTTCACCCCAAAAATCTAGTCACACACACCCGTTTTTTGCCCAAAATAGCCTGTGTGTGACTTGGCTTGGTTTGACCCTCAAAAATCGCTGTAAGAATTGTGCCGTAAGGCTTTAGGTCTAGTCACACACAAACCCATTTCCTTATAATAATTAAGCTTGTGTGTGACTAGATTTTTCATATCCTTCTGGCTTTAATTTCTTAAGGATGTGGCATGGGCTGAAGTGTCCTAAATGCTACAAGCTGATATTTTGGGAGGGGTGGCAATGGACAATGACCTATGACTAACGCCGCCGCATAATCGCCAGCATTCCCATAAAAATAACCCCATTGCTGAGGCTTTTGGCACTGATGCAACTTATTACATGAGTTGTGGCGATTGGGTGCGATTGGGTGCGATCGCCTACGGCGGGGCTTTGCCCATCGCCAACAATTCCAAATTCTTCCCCAAGGCTAAATCTCTATACTTTCAGCAATCCTTTATTTATACATGGTTTTGTATATTTGCGTATATTTATAGGCGGGACAATGGATTGATTTTATAGAACAATTAAAAATCGATTGACCCTGTTTTTTGGCTTTATGTACAAGGGTTTGCGCGATTCACTTGTCAAAAACTTTTTTGTCAAAAACTAGAATTGCATGAATTATTGTTCAGTAATTTCTATAACTAACATATTACTGACTATTATTCTATCTCGTGAGGTGATCGCAACTTACCGCTTTTAGATGTAGTTAGAAAAAATTTTTCCCAGTTTTGGGAATAGCAATTTATGCATTCTGTCACAAGGGGTGCGCGGTGAACAATTGCGTGTGCCAATTCTTTGGGCGCTGCATCAATTAGAAGCTCAAATTAATCTCATTCGCCGCATTTGTGGCATTGATCCTAACTACTGATTTGATAATGAGGCGAGGCGCTCACCAAAGGTGCTGCGCGCGATCGCTAGAGGTTAGCGTAGCTATCGCACAATTTACAAAATTCCCAATTGGCAGGGAGCAACCATTCAAGGGGCAACTAAAAAATTTTCCCTCGACTTGATTTTGAATCATCTTCTCTAATTTCTATTTTGAAGGGTGGAAGAGAATTGTCAGGCTAATTAAAGCAAATCCTCGTTTCTATGCCACCCGCACCAGTTTGACCAATACCCGCACCAGGAAGCGCACCAGTGGTAAGCCTGAAACAACGGTATATCAAGCTTTGACGCATTACCCGCACCAAGCGCACCAGTTTTGAGGGGTTCTACTCACTTTTGTGAATATTGAAATTTATTTTTTTTTATTTTTTTTCTTCACCATTGTTTTTCTTTTCTTAAAAAAAGTGGTGCGGGTGGTGCGGGTGGTGCGGCTAAGAAGGCTGGAATGTAGTCATAGTCAGGGCTGTAGCACTAGAGCGTTTTTTGAAGTGGTGCGGGTAGTGGTGCGGGGTAGTACAAAACTGGTGCGGGTACGTCATAAAAAATACCCCACAAATGATTGTGGGGTGTCTGTATGGGTGGCGATTCGCTAGAAAATAATATTTTTAAACAGCACAAAACAGCGCTGAAACTTTGGCTGTTTTTTACTGGTTTGTTCTCAGCAAAAAACTAGCGCTTTTTAGCACTGCTTTTTTCTTGTTTCCCTGACTGGTCTTTCCTGGGGTCGGGGATTTTTCACCATGCACTGCCGTGTTCTCAACCGCCTTGATGGTTATTCGACCGTTCGAGGTTTTGCTTTCCCCTTTACCGTGGGCAATTACACGGTCAGTCTTTGGCTCACTGTACGCATTGAGTGTGCAACTACAATCTCAACTATTCTATCCCATATTGTTACTATTGCTTTATGGTAAAAACCCAAGCGTTAGGTTATAAGTAAATAATCATGGCAACAATTGTCAAAGAAGAGGGTTTTGAAATTCGCATTTACCCAAACGATTATGAGCCATCTCATGTTCATGTTTTTAAAGCCGGTGGTGAGGCGCGAATTAAAATAGGAAGTCAAGATGAAGACCCTGACTGGATATCTGTCACTAATATGAGCGATAAGGACGCAATAAAAGCTCTCAAATTAGTTGCAAAACATCAAGACCAACTCAATCAAAAATGGCAAGAGTATGATCAGCAAAGAAATTCAAGTCAACCAAGAATTATTGAACAAATTGGCAAAAGCCCGAAGCCACGCCGAAAGAAGCGAACCAAGGGCAATTAAGGCTTTTTATGAGCCAAACAATCAAATGGTTCATATTATTTTTAGTAATGATGCTATATTTATTTTTCCTGCTCATTTAGGGCAGGGATTAGCTGAGGCTTTAGATGAAGATTTAGCGCAAGTAGAGTTAACACCTTCTGGGGAAGGATTACACTGGGAAACTTTAGACGTGGATCTGAGTATTCCCGGTTTAATGAGTGGATTGTATGGGACTAAAGCCTGGATGCAATGGTTAGCTAAAAAAGGAGGTAGTTCTACTTCCACTGCTAAAGTTAGTGCATCTCGTCGCAATGGTCAAAAAGGTGGCCGTCCACGCACAAAAACTACTACTCCCTAGTCAACTTTTCCGCCGCGCCATCGCTCCTGGGGCTTATACCACATCCAAGCCATCGGCAACAAGTGCGGCCAAGTCGATGACCTCAGTTAATTTCTGTCCTGGCTTGCGATTGTCATAGGGGTTTAACTCATGCTTGGCGTTATGGTCATCTAGTCGTTGCTGGCATCCCTTCAGAATTTCTTTAACCGTTGCTGGCTTACTTCCTGTCAGGGATTGTATGGCAGTTTGGTTTATGTGCCATTTCTGGCTTTTCTCAGTGCAATTATTATTATGATTTTCCAGTGCGGCGATCGCACGGCGGGTCAATTCTTCCGCACGGTTGGGGTGAGTCTTGTAAACCCTGTTAGTTAGTAGGTCTTGAGTTGAAACTGTGGTCAAGTCGTCGTTAGACATTTTCGCCTTACCTACGACAATAGCCGAGTAAACAGCACAAGACTTCTGCACAAACTCAGCTAATGATATTCCAGTGTGCGCGATCGCTTCCTCTACCATTTTCTGCGTGTCAGCGTCTAACTCTAGTTGGGAAATGTTCATGATTTTTGCTGTGGCAACGGGTGCGGGTGCGATTTCTACGGTTTTGGCTTGCTGTTCTTTCCACTGTTGCCGGGCATCGTCGCCAACTGCGTCATATTCATCAGTGGTTAAGGTGAAAAACTGAAAAAATAAATGCTCGTACCTGGGAACATTGCCTTTACCCGAATTGGTGAAATATTGCCCTTTATGCTCTTGTTTTTTAGTTGCTGGGAACACAGCCCTGAAAGCCTTACGAACATCAGCCATTGGCTTTTTCCGGCTGTTGATGTTATCCGGGTAAGCTTCTCTAATGCTTTCTACAGTGCTTTGGGCTAATTCCTTGATAGTCGCCTCATCCGTCACGCCTTGAAGCAATTTGGCTAATTCTTCCCCTGCTGACTGCCATCTACTCATATAATTTACTCATCAAGTATGTTTGTTATCCCTATACTAAACACCTTGCAAATAATTTGTCAAGATATCTAGTATAGGGATTTAATTATATCTGGGTAAGTGTTCCTTGTTTAATCTCATACCGCTTGTAACTATCAATTGTCTTTTCATCATTGTCAATTAAAACAGTCTTGGCATAATCGAGAAAATCAAAACTATCCCTACCAGCATTTACCACGCAAGCCCTAAAGTAAGCTGCTCTAAATTTGTGATAAGTGCGTTCATCTTCTGGAAAAATATCAAACTGTTTACAGTGTTGATTTAGTGTTTTAGAGAACCGTCTGTTTACCCGTTCGGGGTCTTCATTGCTATCAAATCGCTTGCCTTTACCACCTAGCCACTGCAAGCCATAGCAGACTAAATCAGCATTAACCAAAGTGGGGATATCAAAAGCCACATCTCTGATAAACACAGCTTTATCAGCTATTTTTAGTTTTCTATCCTTACCTTTGAGATGACCTCGGAAGCTGACAGTATAGTGTTGGGGGGTCTAGAAGATTCTCTCGTGTAACGTATGTACCTTGAGGGGGCGACAAAAATGGTGAAAGTATTACTCCCAGAGGGATTGAAGTAACAGACCCTCTCAAAAAAAACGGTTCTTATTGACAGAACTGTGTAGTTATTAGACAGCTAATTAAAAGGGACAGTTTGATGGTAAAAAAGAATGGTCTCGTCAAATTAACAAGACCAGAAATAAATGTTACCCTCATTCTATCAACCAATCCTATCCAAGTACCTCAGCAGTACACAATTAATTACTCTAAAAATGCTGGTATGGTTACTACAAAGTCAGAAACAAGTAAAAATAGAAAGATTGGCTGCTACTCTACCTTTACCAATACAACAAAATAGCCGTCGTCGTCACTTACAAAGATTTCTCAAATCGAATGCCTTGAGTGTAGTGCTACTATGGTTTCCCATTGTGGAAGAAATATTATCACGTCTATTCAAACCCAAATCAAAATTGATTATTGCCCTGGATAGAACCCAATGGAAAGACAATAATATTTTGATGGTGAGCGTGATTTATCAAAAAAGGGCATTGCCAATATATTGGTGTCTACTTAACAAAGATGCTTGCAGTAACCTGCAAGAACAACAAAAGGTATTACGCCCGGTAATCCGGCTCTTAAAACATTATCAATTAGTTGTAATTGGGGATAGAGAATTTCATGGGATTGAATTAGCCAGTTGGTTGCACCATCAAGATTTAAAGTATGTTTTTCGACAAAAAAAGGACACTACTTTTCGGGAAAAAAGACAAGATTTTCAACCGCTACATACGATTCCAGTTTCTCCTGGTGAACGCCGATTTTATCCTCATGTTAATCTCACACAAAATCAAGGGTTTGGTCGTTGTAATTTAGCAGTTTATTGGAAACGAAAATATCGTGGCAAACAAGAGAAAGAGCCTTGGTATTTATCAACTAATCTGACAGATGTATCAACGACTGTCAAAATATATGGTCAACGTTTTGGGATTGAGGCTATGTTTAAAGACTGTAAAACTGGTGGCTATAATCTAGAAGGTTCTCAAGCTTCTCCTGATAGGCTTGTCCGTCTGATTTTATTAATTGCTATAGCAATGACCTCTGCATGGTTACAAGGTCAAAAAACTCAATTTTCTAGACAACAATCTTATGTCTGTCGTCCAAGTGATTTGAAAAGAAACAGAAAAAGACATAGTGCTTTCTGGATAGGCTTATACGGATACAATTGGATAATTTCCCTGAATGGGTGTCAGGATTTGGTCTTGGAAATGATGGCTGCCGTTCGCAATAAGCAGGCATTTTATCAGCAGGGGGTGATGGCTATGATGCTTATACAGCAGCCTCTTTAACTTCTTCGTCGCCCCCTCAACAAACCAACATTATCAGTAATTAGCCTAGTCGAACCCAATCCATCGGTGTGATAAAAACCTTCTCTGTTATCATGACGCGACCTAACTAAACCAATCCCGTGGGTATAATCAGTCGTAATTTCCCCAGCCGAGTCATATTCCATCAATACTTGGGGCAAATCCCAAATCGGTGCAGCCAAGTAATTCGTTCTTACCCCATTATCAATGCTGGCAACACGGCTACCAAAGGCATCGTAAATATACTGTTGTTGAGAAGTACCAGTTGTAGAAGAACTCGTCACCCCAATCAGGCGATTTTCTCCGTCATTAATCCAATCGTAGTTAATTGTCTATTGTTAAAATATATCTAGTCTTCCACAAGTAAACTTTATAAAATCATTAAGTTTAACTCCTCCAGGTAAACTAACATCTAGTTCAATTAAAATAGCACCAACTTGTACTAAATTATTTTCTAAATTCGATACGCTTGCTAAGATTTTATATCCTAGACTATTATCTTGACGTTTCATATAGGGAGGTTGTTCTGTAGTGATTAGCACAGGGTATTGACTATTGAAGGCAAAAAGTGGCTCTTTGATAACATCATTTGGAGATACATTACAAGGCTGACAGAAAGCAACACATTTATAAACGCCATCAGTTATATGTACTAAAGACTCTTCGGCATCTTCTGATAAAATTTCAATGTTTCTAACTAATACATTGTTATTCATTAATCCCTACTTATCCTTGTATTTTATCAAACATAGTGACTTTATCAAATAATGATAGTTCATAGCTTATTCTAATTTTTTCGTCAGGTAAATAACCTATATCAAAAGGTAATTTATCAATACAATTACGCCATTTTAAAATCCATTCTTCTAAGAGGATGTTTGTTACTACACCTGGATGATAGGCAAAATTTAAGTAGAAACGACCATCTGAAATATTAATCTTTATTTCATCATACACTGATTCATTTTGATTTTCTTGTAAACTTAATCCATATTTTGTCATTTGAATAGCTTCTGAAATTAATTGCGTGGCTTCTATACAATGCGTGGAGTCAATGAAAATTATATTAGAAAAAGTTTGTGTTTCACCCAAAATATACTTTTTTTTGTCATCTGCAAGCTGAAAATTTTTTATATCTTCTGACTTATTCCAAAATGCTTTTTTAATGCAAAAATTAGGTAAAGTCTTTAATTCACTGCTACTATCACTAACGCCTTCATCCTTTGAGAGTTCTGTAGCATATACAGCAAAAAATTCAACGCTAGAGCCAGAATCGAGAAGTAACCATACTAAAGGAGTGAAAAATACAGTATTTTCATTAAAATCTGCACTTATTAGTCTGACATCTGTCATTTTAGAAATTGCCAAATTTTTCATTAAAGCAGGTGTGAATACAAATTTTTTTGGCGCTTTATAAATACCTACTGCGCCTCCAAAATTTTTTTCCCATATTAAGTCTAAGTTTTTAGGTTTTTCCATGTTTTTTAATTCCAAATTAATCATCTCAATTTGTAAAATCCTCCAAATTACCAAGATATTCAGGAATCGCATTTGGAACATATTTTGGCTTACGAAGTCCCCACAGATTATTGTTTTTATCTTTATAAATGTCGAATTCTTTTGCCGCTCCTGGAAGAATTTCTTTTATCGTATGAGGATCAACACCTTGGTTCTTTAACCACTTGTCATCTACGCCTTTTAAACCACCTATAGGAACATCTGGAATATCAAAATCACCACAAGTATTATGAACCAGAATTCCTAAATCTGAGACGAAGTAGGTATGGAATCCCTCAACATTAAAATTATAAACCTCAAACTTACCTTCCCGCTTCTCAACCCCATCAACATCAACAACCC
>NZ_CAWUOL010000106.1:0-17007 GCF_963923915.1 Nodularia chucula CCY0103
CAGTTAATTTCTTCCCTGGCTTGCGGTTGTCATACGGGTTCAGGTCATGCTTGGCATTGTGATCATCTAACCTTTGCTGGCATCCTTTCAAAATTTCCTTGACGGTCGCTGGCTTGCTACCTGTAAGACTTTGTATAGCAGTTTGGTTTATGTGCCATTTCTGGCTTTTCTCAGTGCAGTTATTATTATGATTTTCTAGGGCATAGATAGCACGGCGTGTTAACTCTTCCGCACGGTTGGGGTGAGTCTTGTAAACCCTGTTGGTTAATAAATCTTGAGTTGAAACTGTGGTCAAGTCGTCATTAGACATTTTCGCCTTGCCTACGACAATAGCCGAGTAAGTCTGACAGGATTTTTTGACAAACTCAGCCAATGACATCCCAGAGTAAGCGATCGCATCCTCTACCATTTTTTGAGTATCAGCGTCTAACTCTAGTTGTGAGATATTCATTATTCCAGATAGGGTAAAGGTTTCTTTTTTTGGTGCGGGTTCAACTGTCTTAGCTTGCTGCTGTTCTTTCCACTGTTGCCGGGCATCGTCGCCAACTGCGTCATATTCATCAGTGGTTAAGGTGAAAAACTGAAAAAATAAATGCTCGTACCTGGGAACATTGCCTTTACCCGAATTGGTGAAATATTGCCCTTTATGCTCTTGTTTTTTAGTTGCTGGGAACACAGCCCTGAAAGCCTTACGAACATCAGCCATAGGCTTTTTACGGCTGTCTATGTTCGGATAAGCTTCTCTAATGCTTTGTACAGTGTTTTGGGCTAATTCCTTGATAGTCGCCTCATCTGTTACGCCTTGAAGTTTTGCGGCTAATTCTTCCCCTGCTAACTGCCATCTACTCATATAATTTACCTATCAAGTATGTTTTATTATCCCTATACTAAACACCTTGCAGATAGTTTGTCAAGATATCTAGTATAGGGATTTAATTATATCTGGGTAAGTGTTCCTTGTTTAATCTCATACCGCTTGTAACTATCAATTGTCTTCTCATCATTGTCAATCAGAACAGTCTTGGCATAGTCTAGAAAATCAAAACCATCCCTACGAGCATTCACCACACAAGCCCTAAAATATGCGGCTCTAAATTTGTGATAAGTGCGTTCATCTTCTGGGAAGATATCAAACTGTTTACAGTGTTGATTAAGTGTTTTAGAGAACCGTCTGTTTACCCGTTCCGGGTCTTCATTGCTATCAAAGCGTTTACCTTTGTCGCCCAACCACTGCAAGCCAAAAACCACTAAATCAGCATTAACCAAAGTGGGGATATCAAAAGCCACATCCCGAATAAACACAGCTTTATCAGCTATTTTCAGCTTTCTATCCTTACCTTTGAGATGACCTTTAAACCTAACAGTATAGTCATCAACACGCTCAAAGCTGGCTGATAGATGTACTTCTGCCATCCGTCGCCCCGTTGCCAGTGCAATAGAACATGATACATCCATCCAGTTTGCATCCTCACCATTTTTAATATCTGTAAGTATATTGTGAGCAAATTTAAGTGAGTTTGTTAAATCAATTTCTATCCGGTTTTCTGATTGCCGTCTAACATCGACTTGCTGACGATAATCTGTATTTTGTTTTTCCTTGTAACTGGCGAACTGGTAAGAAAGGGCATTACCAAAATGAGTAATGATTGTGCAAACAGGGTGATACAGTGCAGAGTCTTTGAGGTCAGTTTTAGCAGCAGTTTTTAAGCTTTTCTTGAGTGCGGTAATCTGCCTTAATGCTGTGTTGTAGGTTTTTTTCTCTTCTGGCTGATCGTCCGGGTAATTAATCTTTAAATTTTTGGCTTCTACTGCGGCCAGCTTTTCCCACCCTACCAAGTCACCTGTACCTTTCTTGCGTTGATTCAGTTTATAGGGTGCGAGTGATTCAAACTGTGGCAGTAAATGTTTTACCCGATTGTCAACATAAGTATTTTGTAATTCATCAGAGGCCTTAAGCTGTCTACTCATTAGCTGTATTCCTTGTTTTGTGTAACTTACTCAATATTAGAGTAAACAAGGACTATACACAATAGCTTATCTATAGATAAATTGGCAGGTAGACACAATTTATTATCAGATATCCCTATACAAAATACCTTTACATCTATAAATAAAACACCTAATATATAGATATAAACGAAAGGGGAGACGCGCCAACGACTCCCCAATCAATCAAAACAAATTTTTTACTCATGACTACTCTAACAGCTTCTACCCAAACCACAACCACCAATACAATCTGCAACGACTACGCCGATGGGAAATTTGATGCAGCTTTGGGCTTGGCTCCTAAAACTTTGGAGGGTGAATATTTTGCCGGATATCTCAACTACACCACAGAAACAGGCAAAGCTCCATTTTAGAATGGTCGGGTAAACTGCAATAATTTTTTGAGGTACAGGCTAGGCATAATCCCTAGCCTGTTTTTTATTCCCGATATTCCCATAGAGTTTTAGAAGATTCTCAGCAAGCAAATGTGTAAAAATACCCCAGCTATTTACTAGGATAAAAAAGTGATGTTTGTGAGTATTGAGGTGTAGTTTGTGATGATTAAAGTGTAGTTCGGGATAAGGAAATTTCTGTTTCAATCAAAAGCCAGTGAGTATTAAGGTGATGTTTGTGATGATTAAGGTGTAGTTCGGGACAAGCCATTTTGCTGGTTTTTATAGAACTGTACTCACTACAGGTCAATAATTTTATGGTTCAAAATGGTATCCCGTCATCATCTGGATCGTCTTCTTTGATTGGGCGATACCTAAACCAAATTTCTTGATCAAAGCTGGGATTATTCACAGCCCTGGCAAAACCTAATTTTATTAATTCTTCCTCAGCCAGATAACTAAGCTCGTGATGCCACCATTTAATCCTAAAATTTTCTGGGTTGTGGTAATAGTGCCGTAGGGCTTGGGGATGAGTAGTAGTAACAGTCAAACATTTAAACTCGTGGCTGTACTTGTAGGGAAGCATTAAGGTAGTGTTAGCGATCGCGTCACACTTATCAAAATTCTCGCACCCTCTGAGCCGTGGCTTTTTTACACAAGCATCGATTAACCCCATAGGGCAATTACCCATTATTCCCTCCTGTTTAAGCTAATTTTGGCGATTGCATCAACCGCCAAAAATACAAACCTAGTCGCTGTAAGGTTTTCAGGTATCCATCAAACCAGAAACCAACCAATCAACCCACCTATCAACCTTGATCAACCTGTTCATTCTGGCTGCGGTGTTTTATAGCTTCAGAACAAAGCTGAACAATCATTTGAGACACTGTGCGGTTATCTTCTTGAGACATTTTTTGTATGGTTTGGTACATATTCTCAGGAAAAGTTACAGTATGACGTTTACCTTTATACCTATCTAAGGTCATAGAATCTAATAGAATCACTTATGGTTGAGTAATTATACCATAAGCGATTCTAATCTATGTTTGTAGATTCTACTATATTCTATTGCATTCTACTATGCTATGTTGAAAGCAGTCAGGCTTCAGACAGTCTCAAGATAGTCAAAACAGAGACGCGATTCTAAGGGGACATCTACAGGACATCTACCAGAATCTATCCGGTTTGTCTCATGCCTATCCTGACTCTGACCTGTTATAGACCTGCCAACAATCAACACAATCAGTCAGCGATATGACAACAGAACTGTTAATCACAAATGACATGATCGCACTCTATGAAAAGGAGTACAGCCGAGAAGAGGTAGCCAGAGAGTTAAATATTTCTACTCGCACCTTAAGCCGTTACATGATTTTCGCGTCTGATTTCATCCCAGATTTAGGGGTTTATGTGGATGAATATGGAACACTCAACCGCAAAAAAATAGAATCCTCACACCTGGAATACTTGCGAGAAGTTACAGACCTGTTACGCCAATTCTCCAGAGAACGAGTTATCAAAATTCTCACCCGCAAATATTCACAAACTGAGAACTAAACAAATGACAACCGAACAAATCAAACAAATCCTAGTAGGTACATCGGTAACACTCAGAATGATTGCAGAAAATCCAGAGTACCAAAAAATTATTAAGTCTGACAGCTTTTCAACTTCCAACGACTTAACACTGAGTGATGCTATCCAAGCAATTAACGAAGTTTGGGACGGCATTGTGAACCATGAATATGAGCAAGCCCTAAACAAGGCTGAAGATTTGAGCGAACAGAACAACCCGTTTATCTAAGGACTAAAACACTATGCAATTACGCAATTACGCGAAAAAATACCAAGTAGAACTTACAGAAGTTACAGAAGCTTTACAGGATAGCTTCCCTAACACTCAATGGCTGAAAACTTCTAACCTCAATGACTCCCATATTCAATATCTAAACAGTGTTTTTGGCACTCCACAATTACCACCCGCAGAAGAACGTCCACAACTGCCAGAAGGTAAAAACGAACTAGCACAGCGCGATTCTAACGAGCTATCACAGCAAGATTCTAACGACTTAGCCGAACAGACAGAACAGCCAGAAATTAACCTAGATACCAACCGAGTAGAACAGCTTTTGAGCGCTGGCTTATCTGTTGAGAAAGTGCGAGTTAGTCAACTGCTAGATGACCATTACACAGACCTGAGTAACACTGTTGATAGTCACTACAACCGAGTAGAGCAAAAGCTTTTAACTCATCTCAAGACTAACTACGAGGTTGTCAAAAATCATCAACCTAAAGAACGTGTAACTCATGACAGTTCTGAGTTTGACGCTATGCTGCAAGACTTGGAAAAAATTGGGGTAACTCTAGACTCCAAAAGCAAATAAAACAGATGTACTAGGGGTGATATTCAAGCCCCTAGACATCCTGAACAATATACTTACTAAGATTCTAAACTAATGGCGAACCCAACGCGAGAAGAGGCAACAGAAAAGCGCAAAGTACAGCGTGATAGTAACGGACGTTTTACAGCTAAAAAGACTGTAGAGGCGATAAATGAGACAGTACAGAACGTTACAAACACAGTAGGACACGTTGTAAATTCTGCCCAATCAATTACCAGTAATGTAAGCAACATTCAGCAGACAATATCTTCAAGGTCAGCGTTAACTCAAACTGCATCAAGAGAGAGTTTTAATATTGCGGGAAATATTGCCAGTGAGTACGGTATTGCCGATATTAATCTGAAAGATTTACTTGGCAGTGAACCTTACAAAGCTGATGCCAATATACCGGAAATGACAGCAGCAGAAGCCAATGTAGAGAAGCTAAAAATACAGCGTCAAAATAATAGCTTATCTGTCAGAACTGCCAAGACTCAGCAGGGTAGACAAGTAGTAAAACTGGCAACAGAACAGCGTCACCTTATAGGCGATGTGGTTGACTTTGCAACTGCGGCTATAGAGGTAGGTTCTAAGGTTTTGACTAACCAGATATCTGAGACAAATTACAGTATCAGACAATCAAAATTAGAACAGACTGAGGAACAGTTATCACAGCAACAAATCGCCACCAATGGCACAGTTAACTTAACTGAAGGATTACGTGAAGAATGGAACTTAAAACTAGAACGTCAAGCCGCAAGGAATGACAGTTTAAGACTAGAAATTGAGGGACACATCAAGAATAACGAGATTAAACGTCAAGAGATAGAAGCCAGATTATTAGAAGCTTAATTACTACTTACACTCTGGCATCATGTAGCGTTACTTGATGCCTTTTTCTTATTAATGACGGACTAAAGGACAATGCCAAAAATCAACTTTAAGAACGGGTCAAAACTGGTAACTGTAGCATCTTCATTAATTGCTGTAGCTTCGTTGTGGTCAGTATTTAGGGCTGAGGAGAATGTTAAACCGTTGGCTGTAAATATTCTGATAGCTTCTATCTCTATTGCAGCTACAAATCAATTAACGGCTAAGACTTATGAAGACTCAGCTAACAGTCAACTTGATGAAATTCTGAAGTTTACCGAGGGTAGATTTAACCAACTTGAGACAGAATGCAAGGCTACAAACAAGACTCTAGAAGAGTTACAACGGCTTTATAATGTTAGGAAGTCAGAG
Source organism: Nodularia chucula CCY0103 (assembly GCF_963923915.1). Lineage (NCBI taxonomy): Bacteria > Bacillati > Cyanobacteriota > Cyanophyceae > Nostocales > Nodulariaceae > Nodularia > Nodularia chucula. The sequence continues at coordinate 6,005 of NZ_CAWUOL010000106.1, forward strand.
ATTACAGACTATCAGCAGCAAGTTGTTACTCTAGGAAATACCATCACATCCTACAAAACACAATGTGATTTGTTAACCGCACAGTTACAGCATAAAGCGGAAACATTAAAGAAAGTTTTGGAGGAAGATACAGACCAATACTTTGAAAAATGTTCTGACCTAAAGATAATTTTTCATGATGAAATTAACCAAAGAATAGCTGAGGTTTGTAACCGAGTAGACAACAGCATTAAACACAATCTTGCCAGTGATGACCATATCAGCATCCATCATCAGTTAAAACAGTTTGAGTCTAAATTAGTTGAGTGCTTTAACGATTGCCAAGACTTACTGCAAGACATCCAAGATTTAGCAGTAGATGATATTGAAAACACTCTGAAAATCTATTGTGATATCAATACTCAATTGACTTTAATTCAAGTGAAGTACAGGGGACTGCTGAATATTAACGAGCGGTTACTACTCCACAAGGCAAGTGAATTTATTAAAGATTGCAAATCTCAATCTGTCCCAATCACTAAAGCCCAATCCCTGATTAGAGAACAAAGCGACTACCAACGACAGCAGCTTGAAACTGTCTACAACCGAGCTAATGACAATGACGCTGGCTTGAACGAGCTACGCAAACAGATCCAAGACCTGTTAAACCAAGTAGAACAAAAAAACTTAGAACTGGCTAACGCACGTAAGCCGATTAAATGGGGCTTGGCGACACGGGACGATTTACGCTGTGGAAATATCATCATTAGCTATTTTGAGGCTATGGGGCTGATTCTAGATAGGGCAAAAGCTGATTATGAGACTTGGCAGGGTACTTTGAGTTTTCACTGCGATCGCAATAACAGAGTTATCATCCCCAGTGAGTTAAACAGTCACTCTGAAAAGTTACAACAGCTTACTCACACGTTGTCCCCAGTCACTTTTAAATGGAATGCTGAGGAAGGGCTAATGACAGCTTATCTACACTTGGCACGTAAGCCAGTAAAGCAGTCTACCAGCGAAAATGATGTAAACAAACTCTGGAAAACTGCTGATAAGTTCCCCAGCGTGGTAAAAAATTGGTCACGGGTGCGGATCACTGGAGGAAGTGAAAGCGGTAAATCTCCCACGGCTGAAAATTTGGCTGTGTGTATTCTGGCTAATCGGTCAGGTGTGTCCAGTGTATTTAATCCCCAGTTTGGCAGTCACAAGGATAGATGGACTATCCCCACAGTTGGTAAAACTCACGACGATTCAATTTTGGGAATTTACAAACTGGCTAACGATGTCAACAATAAAGTTACTCATGCTGAGTTTTCAATTTCGATTTTTGATGAAATAGACAGCAGCATGATTCAAGCCGATGAACCCAAAGCAGTAGGTCAGGCTATCAACACGATTATTAAACAAGCTTCTCACTCTGATTTTGGGGTGCTATTCCTGGGTCAGAATGCAAACGTCAAGAATTACCCAGGGATGGATCGGTCAGATTGGAATAGCGCTATTAATCTTCACCTGGGGGCGAACTGTTACGACGCGATCGCAAATTCAAATCAATTTACAACTGAGGAGCAAACTAAGCTCAAAGCGACGGCTGACAGATTAACCGAGTATTGCCACACCAAAAATGATGAACTTGGCTTAGACAAGACAAATCCCCAAGCTTACCGTTTTGGGCTTGTTTTGGGCGACGGTAGACCGTATTTTATTCAGTTGCCTGATTTTGGCTTGTATACCTACGAACAATTACAGCCAATTACTTGCCCTAAGTGCGGTTCAAGTGAGACTATCAAAAATGGCAATAGTAAAAGGAAGTGCAAAGACTGTAATCACGTTTTCAAGGTAACAGGCAATGATTAACCAAAACGTTACTTTGTCGCCTGCCTGCCAAAATCTTTCACCAAAACAACTCAAATCCAAAGTTAACACTATAGCCGCAACTCTTGAAAGAAGAGGTTTTAAATTTAGCCGCACAGTGATCACAGCCGAAGTAATGGAAATTTACCCGTTGGCGCGTGATTGGGAAGTTTGCCCCAAGGATTGCAAAGCTGATATTATCCGGGCTTTGTTGCGAAAACGGTCTTAGCCGTTGTAGTCGTTGGGGAAGTCAAAGGAGATTTAAAACTGTTTTTAACAAATAATTGAATTTTAAAAAACAGTTTTTTATTTTTAGTCACTGACTAAAAAGTAACTAAAAATAAAATATCCTCCGCTAATTGATAGCAGAGGATATTTAAATTCAAGGGCGAAATCAGAAACAAAAAAAATTTTAACGCGGGAACCCAGAGGGGCTGGGGAATTTTTAATTATAGGATTTCAACATATAAGAAAAACTGATCTTTTAAAAAAGACCTATGCTAAAATGTGAGTATCAAAAATCTCTTTTTAGTACCACTGGGTAAGTGAAGATAACTAATTGAGATTTATCTCAAGGGCGCAAAAAACAACTGTAAAAACAAAAAAAGTTGTCGAGAACCAACAAAAGACCCTTTAACAAGCCATTCGCCCCGGCAACCAAAATAAACACTATATTTCGATTCTAGGGTTTTTAAAGGTTCTTGGCAACGGTAAAAAGGAAGAAATACCGTGCATCAAGATTCAACCGTTAAACCAATTATAGTAGATATTACCAAAACTAGCAACACAGTAGAAAACATTTCTACACCTGCTAAATCCGACTTGCTGCAAACTAACACAGATGTAGCGCAAGTTTTACATACTTCTGATGCAGATAGCGATAATGAAGATTATGGTAAAAACTACCATAATTATTCTGCTTTAGAGGGCGAAAACAGTTTTAGTACGTCGCTAAAAACTTCTTTAGAAATAGATGACTTTGCTCAATTCTGCCGAGATTACCCAGAAGCATACGCCACAGAAGCGCACTGGCGAGAATTACATATAGGTTCTGGGATTGCTAATGATATCATCGCTTTAAATCTTAAGAGCGTAGGTGGTCATCTAGCATCAGAACTGATTCTAGGTAATATTGAAGTTACGCGAACAAACTCAGGTGTAGCTAATCAATCCACTCTCAGAAGCTACGGTCACATCCTAGAAGGCGGTTGGTGGTGTAATGGGGTTGATGTTTTAGGTCGCTCTGATCAATCAAACTGGGGACAGCTAAAACCAGATAAACCCGGATTTGATCCGGTGCGACAAAGAGAGATTAAATATCAATCTCCCACAGGCATCCCAAGCGGTATCTATGCCCTGCGACTACCCAGACGTATTAAAGAATTGCACTGCCAAGATGAGGCAATTTTAAACGGTGCTGACTGGGAATTTTGGCATTATGTACGGGAAATGGGATTGCCTTTGATTTTGTGTGAGGGAGCAAAAAAAACAGCCGCTTTACTCAGTCAAGGTTATTTGGCTATAGGGTTAGCAGGTGTTTGGAATTGGGGTAAAAAGGGTGAGGATTTAGACGCTAGAGGTAAAAAGATATTAGAGTTTATCCCAGAGGTAAAATTCTTTGCCGAAGTACCCAGAGACTTTACTATCTGTTTTGATCAAGATACCAAACATCAAGCAAAAGTAGGGGTTAATCAAGCTATAACCAAACTGTCTTGGAAACTGAAAGAACTAGACAACGAAATTAAAATACTTTCGTGGCTTCCCAAGTTGGGTAAAGGTATTGATGATGTAATCGCTAGGGCTGACGGTAAGGAAAGATTAGATTTAATAATTGAAAATGCTTTGCCCTTCATTGAATGGTCAGCACTACAACTAAATCAGTTAAATACGTCTGCTGATTTAGTTCTGAATCAGCCTAGATTGGGTGATATTAAAATCCCTGTTGATGCTAACGACATTAAAATCCGGTCGCCTAAGAAAACAGGGAAAACGCATACTATAGCTAGTATCTTGAATGCTTTACCAGAAGGGACTCTAAAGCTCGTAATCTCGCACAGAATACAATTAGGCAAAGCCTTATGTACTAGGTTTAATTTACCTTATGTGGATGAATCAGGAGAAGCCGCACAAGCTCAAAAGTATCTGGATGGGTACGCGCTTTGTATTCACTCTTTGCACGAATACAGTAAAGCTAATTTTCATTACGAGCAATGGAAAGGCGCTGTTATCGTTTTAGATGAAGTCGTTCAAATGGTTTGGTCTTTGCTCACTGATCCAAACATGAAAAATAATAGGGTTCGGATCATTAACAACCTCAAAAAACTAATTAATTTCGCCTTATCAACTGGAGGTAAATTAATATATGCCGATGCGGATCTAAATGACCCTACTGTGCAATTTATCAGGGGATTGATTGAAGTACCAACAAAATCATTTACCGTAGTAAACGATTATGTTTTTTCCGATGACGCTTGGCGTGTTTGCAACTTCACACAAAGCACTCCTAACGCTTTAATCAAAACAGCTTTCGATAAGCTGAAAGAGGGTAAAAAAATCTTTTTCTGCTTATCCTCTCAAAAGGTCAAGGGTAAATATTCCACTCAATATCTAGGAATTGCAATTAAGAAAAGATTTCCTGATCTAAAAGTTTTAATAGTTGACTCGCAATCCGTCAACGACCCGCAACACGAGGCTTTTGGATGCACACAAAGCTCAAAAGTTGACGGCAAAGATGTAATGATTTTGGATCAAATCTGCGTAAATTATGACGTAGTATTAACATCACCTGTGATAGAAACTGGTGTAAGTGTCGAAAATCCACATTTTGATTTTGTTTTTGGCGTGTTCGGTGGCGTGCAGCCCGAAGCAAACGCAAGACAACACTTAAGCCGATATCGTCCGGCTGTTCCTAGATTTGTTTGGTTTAGGGCTACTAGCTCAAATCAAATAGGCAATGGTGCTATATATCCCGGTGGCATCTTAAAAGATGAACGCCAAAGGCAATCAAGAATTGTAAAAGATTTAAAGGAAGCTGGCTTGAGTTTTGATATTGAATCAGGTCAAGTTAACACGCCTTGTATGAATCTGTATGTAAGATTGGGTGCATACATCAATTACACAGCTAAAAACTATCGACAATCTGCGATCAACAATCTAGAGCTTGAGGGTCATATTATTGGGCATGATTTCCTACCGGGTGATGACAACTTAGTGATGCCATCAGAAGGCGAACAAAGCCAAATCAAAACCGAATTAAAAGAAGGTTGTGATATTGCCTACGACGATGATTGTACGGCAACGTCTAACGCGGTAGAAATTGACCCCGTGCAGTTAGAGACGCTATCAAAAAAAGCTGAGAAGACTAAAGCCGAGATACGGTCACTCAGGAAAGCGTATCTAAAAAAATCCTACGGTGCAGAGGAAGTTACACCCGAATTAATTAAAGCTGATGATAAAAAGCTGTATGGTAAACTCAATCTGCTGTTTTACTGGTCATCGCAAGGTAGGGATTTATTAAGCAAGATTGACATCTTGAAAGCTGAGAAAGCGCACAAATACAGCGATGGCGAGATATTTATGCTTGATTTTAAATCAGTTTCTCGAAAGGTAGCCTTCCTTGATCTAATAGGCTTAAATGATTTGATGAAATTAGATGATTACAATCCCAAGGATTGTCGAGAGGTGCAGAAGGCTTGTGATGTTATTTTGGAAAACTTTTACAGATTTAAAACAGAATTTTTCCCACAAACATCGCTGTCAGTTCTCAGAAAAGATATAGAAGCCACGCCCATTAAAGTAGTGCAAAAAATCCTGGGTTGGGTTGGGTTAAAAGCGGTCAGGGGAATTAAAAAAGGTGTAGATGGTCACAGGGAACAGTTCTGGCGGTTGGCGGTTCCTGCGTTCGACAACGTACCCGAATATAAAACCATTTTCGATTACTGGCGTACTAGGGATTTAGAACGGCTTGAGAAGCACGAAGCCAGCAAGCAAGCGGAATTGGAGCAATTAGCTAGTGATGAGGAATGCAGAAAAGCGTTTGAAGCGGCTGCGATCGCTGCACCCGCACCTATGCCGGAAATGACAGAAGAGGAGAGTATTCCACCGTGCTTTAGTCCCCTTGATGTGACGTTGGGACACGTCGCCGCACTGGGTAAAATGCTCACAAATAAAGCACACGAGCTAAAAGGCGAGATAGTAGCAGAAGCCAGAGAATTACTAGCGCATTTAGTATCTGAATTTGCCCCCGGTGGTTGGTGGCGAGAAGAGATTAAATCTCGCTTTGGTGAATCCTGCAAATGGCTGAATAATTGGATCGATGCCATTGGCGATATAGAAGCCGAGAAACTGGCTTTAAGTGGTCTTTGATTGTTAATTAAATTTGTCCCCAAGTTTAACAGCTTGGGGATGGTTTAAAAACGTTACTTGGTGCGATGCCATTCGGCTATCCCGGTTTTAGCTACAGGCTAAAAATATTTTGTCCACTAGATAACTTGACAAACTAACTTTGTCCAGTTTCACACTTGACATTTTATGATTGTCAAGTAAGCCACTGGACAAGCCAAGATGGACAACCAAGACACTGAATTGATTAAAATCGCTAGTCTACAAGCCAGATACGGGTTAGAGTCCAGACAAGCGATATACGACCGAATCAACGGACTGGACATAAAACCAGTGGCACGGGGTAAAATCACCCCACAGCAGTTAGAGTTACTGGACAAACTTGACAAGCATATTAGGGGTGGTGGTGCGATCGCTGATTTCCCCATTCAGCCTGAGTTTGAAATACCCGCACTGGAAAAACTTGACAATCGACTAGACAAACTTGACAACGAACTAGACAACAGCGAAAACCTAACCGCTATCAGTCTTATGGCTGGTTTGGTTGAGAAAATGATGGGGTACATGGGGAACAGGCGATCGCCTTTGTCTGAGTATGAGGAATTAGAAAAAGCTGTAACTCATAAGTGGATACTGAGTACAGGTAAGGTAAAAGAATTGATTGGTGTTACTCCCAGGGTGGGTAAAGATGAAGTGGCTTTTGTGTGGGGTAGCTTTACTTTCACCAAAGCAGGGAAGCTAGGTAATCAGATGGGGTGGTTGGTTAGTAAGACTGATTTTCAGGGTCAGGGATTGTGTTGATTTTTTCTTCTAATGTCTTAATATCTGTTACAAGAGTATCAAAATCTGGCGCTTCACCTAGCATCATCATTTGCATATCTTGGTAATCTTCCTTGAATTTATTTAACAACAATTCATCTCTTGGTACTATAAGAAATCCTCCTGGAATAGCCTCTTCTAATTTCATCCATGCTCTTTTAAAAAATTTTTCTGTATGTTGTTTAACGTCAGTCTGTAATTTGATGTTATTAATTGCCTTATTACCTATTTCAGTTCTTGAAATCATTGCTATATCGTAGTAGTGCCGAGAAAGACGATTTCTATCTATTGGTAATTTCTTTTCATCTCTATAACGACAACATTGACCATGTAAAATCAATATCTTCTCCCAAAATGTTCTTTCAGGTCTAAGTGTAGTTATTCCACCAACTGAAAAATCTTTTTCAACGAAAAGATCATCTATAAAAGGAGTTATAGTACATTCTTCATAAGGAATATATCCTGAACGTCCTCCAAACTCTAATTTTATTCGAGATTGAACGTAAGCAATATTTTCTGATTCAAACAAACTGGGATACTGAAGTAATAACGTAGGATTTTTTTCATCATCAGTTAAATCATCTAATACTAGACTACATTCAGATGAAAACGTATTTATAATATTTTCTAAATCGTCTTTTAATTTTCCTTGAACAAACTCATTTGTTTTTTCTATTACTTCTTGTATTAATACTCTCCTCTGCTTACCACTAATTTCATTTGTGGATGGGTCTTTATCCCCTGTAAAACCAAAATATTCTCGGAAGATTGTTATATCTATATCTTCCGAGAATCTTTCAATAAGGTTATAAACTTTAGAAAGTGATGTACCACCTTTAAATAAAAAGCATGGATGTTCTTTTTTAGATAATCCATTGTATAGAATATCAAGAGCTACACAAACCCAAAAATCTTTCTCCACATAAATTGGTAAGATGTTTAGTTGTTCAGATTTAAGGTTAAAAATATCTGAACGTTCATCTGTAGAGAGACTAATAAAATCTAAAAAATTCGGATTCACGCAACAGCACTCTCATTATTTAAAAATGCTTGTTCGATAATTGAGCTTATCCAATTGGGTAGAAGGTTCTTACCATTTATTAGGTCTTGCTTTGTATGATCATTTAAGCGCACTCGTAAAATATCAATTACCCTTGGATCACAAGCAGCACATTCTCCCAGCCAGTAAAGTGCCTGAATAACAAAGCCACTAGGACGATTTACCCATTTTTTTAGCCATCCATCAGCTTGTTGAAAACAAATCGTTCGATTTCCAATTTTAAAATTTTTGCTGATCCGATCAGTAATATACACAGTTTTTGCGGGAACAGCATTTGTAAGACCAAGTTTATTTGCTGCAACAATGCCGTCAGGTAGTATGTGAATAATTTTATATTTTATTTTTAATGCAGCAATTACAGCATCAATATTTGGAGGGGCTTGACACTTTAGAGTAGGGATTACTCGTGGAAAATCGTACAAACCACGACTAATACGACGTAAAAAACCAGTTTTTACTAGCCGTGACAAAGCTTGGTGTACGGATGTTCGACTCCCTAATTTTGAAAAATCTTTTGGAGTATAAACCCTTTGACCGCGACCGTCTGCGTCTACACGCTTTACAATCTTGTCAGATACGCTACTAAACATTGTCTACGTTGGTTTGAGTGTGTTTGAGTGTGTTTGAGTGTGTTTGAGTGTGTTTTGAGTGTGTTTTGAGTGTGTTTGAGTGTGTTTTGAGTGTGTTTTGAGTGTTTTTTGAGTGGGTTTGAATGAGTTTGAGGGTCATACCACTCAACACCACAAATTAAATTACATATAATTCAACTTTAGGTGAAAAACTGCATTTTCGCAAATTTTTAGCTAGTAGCTAAAAATGTTTGCTTAAAAACACGGTTTAAACCCGTCTAATCGTGTTTCAAATCCTGGGGTATAGCCCCATCCTGTGTAATGTCGGGATAGCGGTATTTAACGACTTCAACAGCAGGTGACAGCATCGACAAGGCAGAAGCCGCCCCCAACACCTGATCATCACTCACCTCTAAATATCTCTGTAACTGTTCTAAATTCCTATGCCCTGACAATTCCTGAATTACCCTCAGTGGTATGCCAGCGTTGCTCATCTGGGTTAAGGCAGTACGCCGGAAGCTGTGCGTACTCACTCCGATAATTCCTACTTGTTCGCAAGCTTTCCTTAAAATACGCGCTGCTGAGTCATGGCTGATATGTCCGTTGCTACGACCGGGAAACAGGTAAACATTCCCAGCTAGGCGGGAATAATCAGCCAATAGCCGCCGCAAGTCTTCAATTACTGGGATAGACCTTGTGGCCAGTTTGCCTTTAGTGTTTGACTTCCTAATCACGAATTGCGATCTAACTTCACCCTTGGGTGTGTAGATGTCTTGAGTTTGCAGCGTTACACATTCCCGGATTCTACAGGCACTAAACAGGCATACACCAAACAGCATTCTATCCCGGTCATTGTTCAAGCCGTGGGTAAAAATTAACTGTATCTCTTGCTGTGTAATGACTTTGGCGCGTCCGTGCCTGTTGATTTTCATGGCTTGACTGTAAACCCTGTGATCTACAGCCTACAACGGTTTAACCATTAAAATTTAGATAATTATATACAACTAATGGCTTGGTGTAGTAATAAAAACTATTGGTCTAGTAATATATGCAAAATTAAAGCTATTAAGGTCAAAATATGGCAAATTCACATGATAAAGCAGAAAAAGATAATGTATCAGTCTTTGTAGACAAAGGTTTTCTTGATACCAATGTATTTTCGCGTGCGAGTAGCAATGGAACCAAAATGTACGCTAACAACTAATTCCTGTGATAACGATAAAAGTTTTATCTTCTTCAAAGCCTCATTTTCACCGATAATTAAGGCTTTGAGCGTATTTTTCCTGTGATAAAGATTTTTATCTCAGGAATAGACAGATTTTAGAGCAAAGACTAAAACTCAGTGACAGCAGGTATCTTGGGATTAACGTACATTCCTGTTCCAATGCTACTCACGAGCGTATACTACCTAAAACAATAAATTTTGAGGAATGATTATGTATGTTTATTTAATTAGAGATGGAGTAACTTCTTTATATAAAATTGGTGTAACTCAAAATCTTGAGAAGCGGCTAAAACAATTAAATGGAAACCAATCACCCAATGAAAAACATATAGTTTTTTATATAGAAGTAATTAACGCTGAACCTACAGAAAGGATTTTACATAATAAATATAAAAAATATAACCACAGAAATGAATGGTTTTATCTGAACGATAAGCAAGTAGAAAATGTTATACAAGATATGAATTTCATGAAAAATAATGAGCAAATTCTCTACAGTGGTGATCATGAAGAAAACGACGAAGATCCAAAGAGAAGCGATATCTTCAAGCAAGTCCTACTCCACGCGGGGAACCTAGAATTACATGACATACCCGATTTGATTATAAAAATAATAGAAATAGCGAAGACAAAATTAAGAGATGAGGAGGAGGAAGAATACGACGATAAAGCATTGCGTTTTGCAAAACTACTCCACATTTTAGATTGTGTAAACAAAGGTGAGGAATTAGGGCAAATAGACAGCACAACAATCACAAAAGCTATTGGATTGACTCATTACTATTCTAATCAATTTGTACGTCTTTACGCTCAACACGGTCAAGGATCAGAAAATTCACCAGACATTACTAAAGTGCTGTATTACGTTAACGACCAACCAGAACGGAAAGCGAGGCTTGCTGATATCAGAAGGCATTGTTTCCAAAAAAAACCATCTGAGTATACTAGAAAAATTTGTGATCAGATTGTTGCACTTAAGAAAGGGAAAATTTCCAAGAAAGGTAAGTCTTGGATCTTAGATTTGAACGTGCCGGAAGCAAGCCAGCCACAGTTAAAGAAATTCTGAAGGGATGCCAGCAAAGGTTAGATGATCACAACGCCAAGCATGACCTGAACCCGTATGACAACCGCAAGCCAGGGAAGAAATTAACTG
>NZ_CAWUOL010000107.1:0-16939 GCF_963923915.1 Nodularia chucula CCY0103
TACCATATTTTGGGTTATTTTTATCACCTCTTTCTTAACATTCAACACTTCTGCCGTTTATTATCATGGCTTTGACTACTTGACCCGGACTTACTTTCTCTCCTTTTTCGACTCCTATTAATTCATTTATTATTTCTACTAATCCTATTGAGTCTACTATTCCTGCTACTATCCCTAGATGGTCTATGTTCTGAATTTCTATTTCTTGCGTTTTTGATTTCACAACAGTTTTCTCCACTACTTCTGTTGTAATCAATTATTTCTTGTTTTGTTATCAATTCATTTTTTTCTTTTGTCTTTGCTACCAAGCTTCACTTTCTCACACCATACCCCTATTAATGCTATCTCTTCTCATTAAGTCTCTGAACCTTTGATTTGCCTTTAGTTATTTTGTACTACTTTGATGGCTTTTTTTATCTGTGACAGTTTAGGGTGCGGAATATGGGTTTGAATGATCCAAATCTCACAGAATCTGAGCAAAGAGAAGCTTGTTGGTCTGTCTTGAACAGCAAAATTTATTAAAAATGTTGAATTTTACGAATGTTCAAACCCTTAAAACTGAAATTGCCATTTATAACGTAGGTTAAAAAATCAAATTTTGGGATACTACAGATCGGACTTGGATTAAAGGAGAAATTATCCAAATCACTGAATATAGTGGATATTTTTTGAAATTAAAAATAGCTTTTAATGGCTATAAAAAACAACGAGAAGTGCAGATTTATCGGGAAGATTGGCTAAGTAAATCCTGATAATTCCCTGTGGAAGAGCGCTACGCGAAATCTGAATGAATTTTATAACTTAGAATAATGATCAACTTAGTAACATACTACGGACAAACAGACCTTGTTAACAAGCTTATTGATAAGTATGGTCAATATTTAGAAAAACTAGATAGGAGAACAAAACTCTTATTTCGTACAATCTTGTCAGACTATGTTTTTAGGGCTGATGTTATGTCTCTGAAAGAAACAGCAGAAAAAATATTTACTAGTCTGTTTATAGGGGCAATTCCCGAAGAACTGTTTGATATTTGCTTAATTTTGGAGGGCATAACTGTAGATGAAGCTGAAGGTCTACTGGAGGCTTTACAACATCAACTTCGCTGGGGTAACGCCCAATCTAAATAATAATTTATTACAGGTGAATGTCTAAATTTTAGATATTCACCTGTGAATTCAATCAATCAAATCATGGAAACCTATCTCGTATTTGTCGATTCTGTCCGCAACAGCAATAAATTTTGGAGTGCAAAAGTTGAAGGCAGTCAGTTGATTATCGAATGGGGAAGAGTCGGGTACAAATCCCAAACGAAAGTCCATTCCTTAGCAAGCAATCAACGGGCGATTTTCAAATATTATCAGTTGGTAGCTGAGAAGAAAGCCAAAGGTTATCAAGAAAGCCAGTCTGAGATGGACGGTAGTCGCAATGTTTCTGAAATCAGACGTGCAATACAACTTCTCAAGATCATGCGTCCTTGCCTTGCTGTCAGGAATTTTCATGAGGGGTACATTGCTGCATTGAATGAATATTTGCAAATCGTTCCCACTCCCTTGGGGATGCAGATAGATCCTACCAGGGTTTACAGAACCGTTGAGGATATTGACAACCAAAAACAAATCCTCAACTCATTATTATCACCCAGTTCTGTAGCTGTTCCATAGACTACAGAGGTATCGAAACCTGAACCACAAACTGTCAGCCTCAAGTCTCTGCCTAAAAGTTTTTGGCGACATTCTTGAGAATCACTATCAAGCTAATAAATAGCTTGATAGTGATTTTTTCTTTTTACTCTAAGGTGAAAATATGAAACAACCTTGCAAAGATTGTCCATTCAAACAGTCTGTAGAATACGCATTTTCCCCGAAAAAGCACATGATATTCTACAAGCAATTACCCATGACCAAGCCTTCCATTGCCACAATACGGAATCTAAAACCGATTCTGCCGCTAAACGTTCATCTGTACTGGCTGGCACTTCTGGCTCTGCGGTTGAACTGGCTTTGGTCTAACAGTTTTGGAAACAAACTCAAATAATTTGCCCTCACGAACCTTAAAAATTGCTCTTCTCCTGGGTATGGGAAAAAATCCATTGCTACCAACAGTGTTAACATCTCACTATCCGTAAATTTTGGTGATGGCCCCGGCAATAACGGTACGTAACTATAGCCTTTTTATTGATACCAGTCATCTATTAGCACAAAAATTGTCGTCAATAGGGTCGAACCGTCTACCATATTCATTAGGAGACCTCAAGCTTTGGTGTCGTTACCTTTATCTTGTGGTTTCCCCTTCTTTTTTGCTACCCCATCTCACATAAGGCGTAATTTATTAGTTTGAATTATTTTTAAGCAAAACCTAGACCTTTCCTTAGTGCCAATCTATCAAGAGACTTGCTGGTTTTTAAATCTTATTCGTTCCATTAATCTTGTATTTTCAATTCAATTCAGTTTTGATAGTTTTTAAGCTTTCCCAAAATAGGGATAATGCATTGATCAAAATTAGTAAGGAAACGAATATGCTGGCGATCGCATCAGCCCAAAACCAGTTCAGCAGAAGAACTGCCAAAGATGCAACTAAAAGGCTAATAGAGTTGACGGCATCAGCGATCGCGTGAAAAAATACACCGCGTATATTTAAGCTGTGATGGCTCTCTTCATATAGCAAAGCAGCATTCACACCCTTTACCAAAAATCCTAAGACAGCCATAATTAGCATTGGTAGACCTGTGCTAACCTGTGGCGCTTGAATCTGCTTGAACGCTGACCAAGCTACGAATACAGCAATTCCTAGTAAGAGCAAACTATTGAACGCAGCTGACCAAGCTTCTAAATGGTTTGGATTGAGGTCTACTTTCTTTGATGAACTACGGTTGAGTTCAGCTACCACTAGAGCAACAGCGATCGCTAAGACATCAACCATCATGTGTCCCGCAACGGCAAGTAAAGATAGGCTATGAACCCAAAGCCCGACGATCAACTCTGCCAAAAAAAGCCCACTCCGCATTCCCAACACTATCCATAGAAGCTTGATAGGCTGTTCTCTTCTTTCACTTGAAAGGGTAGATGTGTACATGACTGAACAGGAGCTATTTGCAACGGGGGTTATATCATGCCCGGTTAAAGACTGATCGTTAAGACCGCTCGAAGGGAGGAGGGGAGGGTTTTCATTGCTCATATGCATAAATTCGGGAATTATAACTAAAATTAGCCGGACTTGATATCATCTATTACTCCTTAAGCACAAGAAGCTATTTGTTGACAGGAATCTACTTGGCAATTCGGGTAGCATTAAGAATTGCCAACAGCGCTACACCCACATCTGCAAACACGGCTTCCCAAAGTGTTGCCAGTCCAATGCTTCCTAGCGCGATGAATAGTGCCTTAATTGCTAGTGCTACCACAATATTTTGCACCACAATTTGACGGGTTTTCTGGGCAATTTTAATGGCTTCTGCCACCTTTGAAGGAGCATCCGTCATCAGCACGATATCAGCGGTTTCAATGGCAGCATCCGACCCTAACCCGCCCATTGCTATACCGACATCAGCTCTAGCAATTACAGGCGCATCATTAATGCCATCTCCGACGAATGCGAGTTTTGCTTTGCCCGATTGGTCTAAGAGTTTCTCGATTTCGTCTACTTTTCCTTCTGGCAGCAATTCGGCGATGAAAGTGTCTAAGCCTAGTTCACGAGCTACTGAGGAGGCGACCACCTGATTATCTCCCGTCAGCATCACGGTTTTTTGTACACCCATTCGTTTCAAATCTCGAATAGCTTGAGAAGCATCTTCTTTGATTTCGTCTGCAATGAGAATGTATCCAGCGTACCGTCCATCCACTGCTAAATGAACCACGGTACCTGCAACATCACAAGTGTTATGGTCAATTTTTTCTCGATGCAGCAGGCGATCGTTTCCTGCAATCACCACTTGATTTTTAACGATTGCACGGATGCCATGCCCCGCAATTTCTTCATAATTAGTAATTTCAGACTCAGCAATCGGTTGGGCATAAGCTTCTCGAATCGACTGTGCCACTGGATGATTCGAGTGAGATTCCGCTTTCGCTGCTAGCGTCAGCAGTTCCGATTCAGAAAACCCATTTTTTGTGACAACTTGGGTGACTTTAAACGTGCCTTTGGTTAAGGTTCCCGTTTTATCAAACACAACTGTTTTAACCTCTGTGAGTGAATCTAGGAACGTGGAGCCTTTGACCAAAATCCCGCGCTTGGCGGCCCCCCCAATCCCACCAAAATAGCCGAGAGGAATACTAATTACCAGTCCGCAGGGGCAGGAGATTACCAGTAGCACCAAGGCACGATATACCCAGTCCGCTCGATTTGCCCCTGGAATCAGTAGGGGTGGTAACAGGGCAACCCCTAGCGAGAGAAAGACAACAACGGGTGTATAGTAACGAGCAAACTTGGTAATGAATTTCTCAGTAGATGCTTTTTTGCTGGTGGCATTTTCAACCAGGTCAAGCACCTTGGCAATCGATGATTCACCAAACAGTTTCGTTACTCGAATCGTCAGCACACCTGAAGAATTAATCATGCCTGCGAGAATGGTATCTCCAGGTTTAACCGTGCGGGGGACTGACTCTCCTGTGAGGGCTGAAGTATCGACTTGCGAGTTACCCTCTAGAATTTCGCCATCAAGCGGTACTTTCTCGCCTGGTTTCACCAAAATCAAGTCCCCGACATTGATTGTTTCTGGAGAAACCTGTTTGACTGTGCCATTTACTTTCAGGTTAGCGGTATCGGGACGAACTTCTAGCAAAGCTTTAATCGAACGGCGCGATCGCCCCACTGAGTATTCCTGAAACAACTCCCCAACCCGAAAAAACAACATCACGGCAACTGCTTCAGGAAGCTGGTGAATGGCGATTGCTCCCAGCGTTGCGATCGTCATTAAAAAGTTTTCATCAAAGATTTGCCCTCTGAGAATATTGCGCCCAGCCGTTTTCAGCACTGTCCAACCACTCAACAAATAGGCAGGAATAATAACGCCAAATTCGGCAATGTTGTAGGGTGTGTTGTGTAATGGTTTCTCAAACAGAATAGCAATGGTAAACAGGGCGATTGTAATCAGTACTGGTGGTAGTTCTTTCTTTAGATTAAATTCGCCAGAGCCGTTGTGGCCATGATCGTGTTCATCTTCCTCATCATGCTCGTCGTGAGTATGACCATCTTCATGACTATGCCCTGCACGATCCTGGTGATGATTGTGCGCTTTAGTAGCAGTTTTAGGTGCGGGTGATTTTGGGTTTTCAATAGTATAACCCAGTGACTTCACTCGCTCTTTGATAGTTGCCTCACTCACCTGCTCCGAATCGTAGGTTACATTTAACCGCCCGGTTGCCACCGTTACGGTTGCTTCAGTTACCCCTCTCAATCGTTCCAGGCTATTTTCTATCTTCATCTTACAGCTTGTGCAGTCCATCCCACCAATCTGCATCTGCTGAGTTTTGAGCGATGGAGTTTGAGTCATAAGGGTTTCATTCCGTGGTTGAAGAAGAACTTTTCTGAACTTTAACATAGATATTGAAACATCTGAATATATATTCAGATGTTTCAAATGTTAGAATGAGAATCATTTACCGATACTAAACCCGCATTCTGCCCTCGGCAGCAAACTCGACCCTTATGAGCAAATCGTCATCATCGAAATCCCAGCCTCTTCAACACGAAGATATGCCCAGTTGTGACGCTCATCTCGTTCATCTTGAGCAAGTGCGTCAGGTGCAACCAGAGGTTATGCCTGTTGATAAAGCGCAACAGATGGCAGAGTTTTTCAATGCATTGGCTGATCCAAGCCGTTTGCGGCTGATGTCTGCGTTAGCCAATCGAGAACTCTGTGTCTGTGATTTAGCGGCTGCTGTAAAGGTAAGTGAGTCTGCGGTATCACACCAATTAAGAATTTTGCGATCGCAACGCTTAGTGAAATATCGAAGAGAAGGACGTAACGTCTATTACAGTCTAGCTGATCACCATATCATCAGCCTTTATCAGGAGGTTTCAGAGCATTTGAAAGAGGTAAAGGATTAAATTACAAACTGAGTAGATTGCATTCAGTAACTTTTGGCTGTTATAACAAATTCCACACTTAGACAATCAACATTTTTTAGCTTTCTGTTGGCGTAAGGCAAAACCCACTGCCCCAATGATTAGAGGAATCAATCCCAATGTGCGCTAGCTAATAGTACTAAAAAAATATATAAGAGGATGTTTTAAAAGGGTCGTTTGATATCATGGTTGGCACAACTAAGCATCTCAGTATAGGGCTGAAACCTTGATTTATCGTCTCAGTTTAGCCCAATCAGAAGGGCTAAATTATACCTTTCAGGACTTTTAAAACATCCTCTAAGACTCTTATTTGATTTTTGAAAAAACTTAGCATACCTCAAAGAGCCTTCTTCCCTATTCTCTCCCTACGCAAGTAATTTCATAAATCAAACCGGATTATAAATAGATATTTATGGTTATGTTGTGAAAATATCTATAGAAATCCACAAACCTCTATATTCTGTGTACTTTATTTTTATTCAAAACGTGTAATTTTTAAAACATAAATATAGCCTAAATATAATATAATAATTTTATTTGATTCATCAGAAAAACACCTTGAAATACCTGTAAATACGTATTTTACGTTTACATATTTTCTCAGTTTTTAATTTGGATTGCTATAGTTTTTTCTATTTTTCTAATACCGATCGCCACTAAAAATTTCACCCAAATTTCATATCGATATGAAATACTGAAAAAAGACTACTATTCAAATTCCTTAAACTACTCGCAAAAGCAATGTAACTAGCTAAAGAAAGCGGTAGTCCAAATTTGCACATTAAATGCCAACATCCAAAGGCGATTCTGCTTTCTCACTAACTTAGGACACAACAAGCGATGGGAATCTCTAATTTGTTTCAATGTTCTGCTCCACTGCGTTATGTTTCGTTGACGATGTTGAGTTTGTTACTACTAAATACTCCTACTTCTGTTTTAGCTGGTGGTGGTCATGATCACAGTGGCGGAAGTTCGTTTCAAGCAGGAGGCGAATCGACGGGTTCTGTTGAAGTTGATGCAGAAACCGCAAAATTGTTAGGAGTTAAGGTAGAACCAGTGCAACGCCAACGATTAGCGATTGGTATTAAAACTACTGGACAGATTGAAACTTTGCCTAGCCAGCAAGTAGAAGTCACCACCCCAATTCAAGGAGTAAAAGTAGTCGAACTGTTAGTAGAACCAGGCGTATCAGTAAAAAAAGGTCAACCCGTTGCCGTTATAACGAGCCCTGATTTAGTGACATTGCGCGTGGAATCTCAGGACAAATTAGCACAAGGTCAGGCTGATTTACAGCAAGCTCAAGCTGACTTGAGGCTGGCTCAACAAAACTACGATCGCTACCAGCAAATAGCCGCAGCAGAAATCGCCCAAGCCCAAAGCCAAGTAGCATTTGCTCAAGAAAAGTATGAAAAAGATCAAGTGTTAGCCACTGAAGGTGCTTTGCCACGTCGCAACGCCCTAGAATCTCAAACCCAGCTAGCAGAAGCTAAAGCTAAACTAACCACAGCCAACAGCCGCCGCGATGTTATCCAGGCTGAAAATCAACTCAAACGCGCTCAAGCAGCAGTTAGCCTAGCAAAATCCAATATTAATCGCAGCAGTGCTATTTATGAAACTCGGCTGCTACAACTAGGAAACCGCGCTAATGCTAAGGGGCTAATCACAGTAACATCTCCGATTTCTGGCAAAGTTGCTGATAGAGAAGTTACTATCGGCCAATCTTTTCAGGACGCAGGTGGCAAATTAATGACGATTGTGAATGATAGTCGGGTTTTTGCCACAGCGAATATCTATGAAAAAGATTTAGATAAAGTGACGACAGGTCAACAGGTAAGGATGAAGGTTGCTAGCGTACCTAATCAAACCTTTATAGGAAGGATTACAAGAATTGGCTCAGTAGTGGAAGGAGAAACGCGAGTAGTACCAGTACAAGCCGAAGTTAATAACGCTAGAGGGCAGCTTAAACCTGGAATGTTTGCCGAACTTGAAGTTGTAACAGACCAGACATCTACAGCTACTTTGGCAATTCCCAATTCTGCTGTAGTGGATGCAAATAATAAGAAATTGGTCTATGTCCAAAACGGTAATGCTTTCCAATCGGTTGAAGTTGAGTTAGGACAAACCTCTAAAGATTTAATTGAGATTAAAAGTGGCTTATTTGAGGGAGATGCAGTAGTTACCCAACGTGCGCTACAACTTTATGCACAATCATTGAAGGGTGATAGTAAAGCTAAGACAGAAGATTCTCATGCTGAGGAGATAGAAGCAAATTCAGCAACCAAAAAACAAACTTTAACTCCTCCATTATGGGTGATAGGAACGGGTGGAGGAGTAGCATTAGTTGCTGCTTTTATGACAGGTAGCTTCTGGTCTACTCGTCGTCGAAAGTCTGAAACGGTTTTACAGTGTCCAGAATTTATTCATTCAGAAGAATTTCACCATAATGGCACACACCATCACTTTTCTGTAAGTGAATCAAAGGAAAAATTAGATCGAGATCAAAGTGTGGGTTAATTAGATAAGCTCATTACTTGGGATGTTTTTACTAAATTTTTAGAAGATTGTTATAGAAGTTTGAGTTATAATACAAATTATAAATGTAAGAGGATGTTTTAAAAGTCCGGGAAGGTATAATTTAGCTCTTCTGATTGGGCTTAACTGAGACGATAAATCAAGGTTTCATCTCTATACCGAGACGCTTCGTTGTGCTAACCATGAGATCAAACTATCCTTTTAAAACATCCTCTAAGACTGCATTAAAATATGGAATAATACGTTTTAATATTGCTTTGAGTCATCATTACGACAGGGTGTGAGGAAAAATAATATGCCGAATTTATTGTGGAAAACACTGGTGTTTAGCCCAGTATTTTTAGGAGTAAGTTTTGTGGTTTCAGCTAGTGCCATTGCTGCTGACAGCCAACAACAGCCATCCCAAACTCATCAGCAGTTACTTGCCCAAACAAACGCTGACGAAAACGTCTTGTCACAAATAAACCAATACAATCGTGAAGCCAATAATCCAACTTCACTATCTCAAGTTACATCAGTTTCTCAATTTTCGGATGTACAACCAACTGACTGGGCTTTTCAAGCCTTGCAATCTTTAGTAGAACGTTACGGTTGTATTGCCGGATATGCCAATGGCACTTATCGTGGTAATCGTGCCTTAACTCGTTATGAATTTGCGGCAGGTTTGAATGCTTGTTTGGATAGAGTTAATGAGCTGATTACTACAGCAACTACTGATTTGGTGACAAAAGAGGATTTAGCTACCCTACAGCGTTTACAAGAAGAATTTTCTGCGGAACTTGCGACACTTAGAGGTAGAGTAGATGCGTTGGAAGCACGCACTGCTGAATTAGAAGCTAATCAGTTTTCGACTACAACAAAACTAGTAGGTGAAGCAGTTTTTGCAGTTACGGATAGTTTTGGCAACAATGATAATAACAATACCGTTTTTCAAAACCGGGTGCGTTTAGATTTGCAAACTAGTTTTACGGGTAAAGATACCTTACACACTCGGATTGCAGCCGGTAATGCTACTCCATTATCTTTACCCAATGGCACTGCTGAAGGTACTCAAACTTTTAACTTGTTTCTTGGTAGCAATAATAGTGCTTTTATAGATTGGTTAGCGTATTACTTCCCTGTTGGCAACTCTCAAGTTTATGTAGCTGCTACTGGAGGTATCCAAAGCGATTATGTTCCCACTGTCAACCCTTATTTTGAAGACTTTGATAATGGTAACGGTGCTTTATCTACCTTTGCTTCCGAAAGTCCTATCTATCGCATCGGTGGCGGTGCAGGAATTGGTGCTAATGTCCCATTTGGTGGTGGTAGTACCTTTAAACCTTCATTAACTTTGGGTTATTTAGGATCTGAACCGAATAATCCTAGTCCAGGCTCAGGTTTATTCGATGGTAACTATGCAGCTTTAGCACAGTTGAATCTTAACGTTGGCGATCGCCTGACCTTAGCTGCAACCTACGTTCACGGTTATCATGGTGGAGATAGCGCTTTATTTGATGCTGGTTCGGTAAGCGCTGCTGTAGTTGGAACTTCACAAGCTAATTTTGTTGGTGGTGGTAATCCATTTGTGAGTAATTCTTATGGTTTTGAAGCAGCTTTCAGACCTAGCAGTAAACTGTCAATTAGTGGGTTTGCACTCTATAGTAATATTACAGGCTTGGGAGCTAACGATAACGATGAAGTTTGGAGCTATGGATTGGGTGTAGCTCTACCTGACTTTGGTAAGAGGGGCAACCTTTTAGGCATTTTTGCAGGCGCGCAACCATATTTAGGTAGTAACAACGGTGATAAGCCTTATCACATTGAAGGGTTTTATAGATATCGTATCAGCGATAACGTTTCTATTACTCCTGGTGTAATTTGGTTAACTAATCCTGGTCAATCTGCTAACAATAATAATGATGCTGTGATTGGTACCTTGAGAACAACTTTCACTTTCTAAAATAGAAGTTTGGGTTGAGCATAGCTCAACTCAAGACTTATGAATTAGCTGTTTTTGGCTTGTACTATTTTGATGTACCTGATAACGTGTTTTATTTTCAGGCTTGAGGATACCCACTCTACATAACTTTTGATTCAGCAACGTTGGTTATCATTTTTGGAATCCTTTTCCTCTATAATTAACTAATTCTTCATATCCAGACATATAGGCATAATTATCTTTAATATCTAAGCCTAAAAATCTGGAAAAACGTGTAGAGTCGTTTCCTACTAATTCTCCTTTTCGGGGCTTACCGTGGTAATTAGCTAAAGCAATTTTAGCTTGACGTAAGGATCTTACGGGTACAAAAACATCTGTTTGGTTAAAAGACCATAAACCTTCACAATGTCTTGCCGCAAACAACAGTTCTCCTAATGCTTGGTTTTTTGCATCATCTTGTTTATAAGTTAGAGCTAGATACTTATCTAAATAGATAATTCTTCCTGAATTAATATTTTCTGTAATATCTAAAGAGTTAACAAAATTTGATAAAAATTTTCGATGTTCAGGGTAAGTAGCACCGAGAAAAGCAATAACACCAACTACCCAACCCCTCGTACCCGTTTCTTTATGAGTTTCATAATCTTGATAACATTGTGTTAAACACGGTATATAAAATTTATCAAAAGGGATTTTCATTTGATAAATTGTTTGCATATTAACAGCTAATATAAACTTTTTAAATTATTTCGATTTGTCTAGTACCTTTATCAGAGTAGAATTATAAAATTTTTGGGGCTGATTCTGATATTTTTCCCATAACATATCAAATACAACTCTAAAATCTCTGCTATCATTGAGCAAAAAATCGTTTACTTTTTGATAGCCATAACTAGTAAAAACTTGTGATTGTATTTGTCGTAATTTTTTATTACTTTTAACTACAGTATTGCCAATGCAGATTTTAGACATAGTGTTTTTGTTTTTAAATGACTTTTTAGGAACTAGGAGGTTAAATTTCTGTTAAAGGTGTGGTTTCACGTTCAATTATATTGATACTAAGAATTTCCGCTGCTTCGCTGGAACTGAATGGAACAGTAAACATGAGATGCACATAATTTACTTGATCATTTCCACTTGTACATGGAATAGCATGATAGATAACCGGAAACCTTTCTTGAGAATACATAATTAAAGGTTCTGTTAATCTGGCAAAAATTCGCGTTCCACCAAATATGTAGCTCCGTTCTTGAGCAACTTTCAACTCTGGTAAAGTCCACCAATTAAAAACTGTTTCACCGTCAGAGTTATCACTAAGTCCCCATTTTTGACGATAATGTTTTGGAGTTAGAGTTATTAAACCCTTACCTTCTTCATTTCGTCGCCGCTTCGTCAGTTTAATCAATGAAGAGTCAAAAGCGGTGGCAATAGCTGACCTAAAATTTGAGGATTCGTTAGCAAGATCGTTATATTTTATAAATGTAAAGGCATCTCCGATCCCTTTATTATCGTCGGTGATTACGTTCACTAATAAAATTTGATTGCCGTTAACTAATTCTTCAAAATCTAATGAGGTATCGAGATATGGTGGCTTAGGTAGTTTACCAAACCCTTTTCCCCCGCTACGTTTTGCTTTTGCCATCACTTACCTCTGTTGCTCAACCTAATCCTAAAATATGAAAATTACACAAATAGCGTCATTATTTTAACATTTAGCTGACTCATTCACAGCAACTTATTAATGTTCAATAGCCCAATGATGATTAGTCTCATATCTTGCACCTTTACGTATACACCCACACCCAGAAAATCTCAAAAGATGCGCGATAAGGATACCTAATTTTCATGGGATTTTATCGCTAAATCAAGGGCTTAGGTTTTATACATCGTAGTGAAATTACATCAATTTTTATTGGTGCAAGATGTGAGTAGTCATAAATTGCAAAAAAGTAGTAAATGATCGCGCCTACGGTGGAGGGTATCTTATCGCTCACACTCTTCCTGGTACAAATTTCACCTGAATTTCATTCTAGTCTGTCATCCTAGAGAAAGTTAATGCTGACTTATATTCAGTAAAGCTTTATCTTCCCAATAATGCTCAATTATATTGTTAAATGGTCGATCGCTCAACGCTGGCTAGTGGTTATTGCTTCCATCCTCATATCTGTTTGGGGCTTTCTCGTCCTTACACAAATGCCACTCGATGTATTTCCCAACTTTGCTCCTCCGCAAGTGGAAATTATGACCGAAGCCCCTGGACTTGCACCAGAGGAAGTGGAATCCCTAGTTACTCGACCGATAGAAAGTGTAATTAACGGCACTCCTGGACTAGAAACATTGCGTTCTTCCTCTGCTGTTGGTCTTTCGGCTGTGAGAGCCACTTTTAGCTTAGATACAGAAATTTATCGCGCCCGCCAATTCGTAACAGAACGGCTGCAACAAGCACGCAGTCAACTACCGCAAGGTGTAGAAGACCCAGAGGTTCTGCCGGTTAGTTCCCCCTTGGGATGGACTGTTAAATACGCCTTTACCTCAGAAACTACTCCTTTAATGGAGGTCTGGCAGATTGTCAATTGGCAGGTGAAAAACCGCTTACTGTCCGTCCCTGGCGTCAGTAATATTGTCATATTTGGTGGAGATGAGCGTCAGTATCAAGTTTTAGTAAGCCCAGATAAACTGAAGGCGTTTAATGTTTCCCTTGATGATGTCACCAAGGCAGCACAAGCAGCCAACGCCAATGCACCAGGGGGATTTTTAATTACTCCCGACCAAGAAACTTTGGTGCGAGGTGTTGGGCGGATTGAATCTATTGAACAACTGAAGAAATCAGTAATTAAAGCCAAAAATGGCACACCCGTACTTCTCGAACAAGTGGCGGATGTACAAATCGGTGCTGCACTCAAACGCGGTGATGGCAGTTCTGCGGGTAAAAAAGCAGTGATTTTGACTGTCAATAAACAGCCGAATGCTGATACACCAAGCGTTACAAAGGCGGCTGAAGCAGCGATGGAAGAGCTAAAAGCCAGCTTGCCTAAAGATGTGAAAGTTACCGAAACCTTCCGTCAACAAGATTTTATCGAAGCCTCGCTAAAAAACGTTGAAGAAGCTTTGCGCGATGGCACGATCATTGTTTGTGTGATCTTGATTTTATTTTTGATGAATTGGCGCACGGTGATCATTACCTTGAGCGCGATTCCCGTGTCTTTGTTGTTGGGAATGATGATCCTCAATTGGACGGGACAAGGCATCAACACGATGACTTTGGGCGGACTGGTTGTGGCGATTGGTTCGGTGGTAGATGACGCAATTGTGGATATGGAAAATTCTTACCGCCGCTTGCGAGAAAACCAGATAGCAGGTAATCCTGTACCACCCCTGCAAGTTGTTTTCAATAGTTCAGTGGAGGTAAGGGTAAGCGTACTGTTCTCGACAATCATTATCGCGGTCGTCTTTGCACCAATCTTTGCCCTTTCTGGGGTGGAAGGTCGGATTTTTACACCAATGGCTATAGCTTATTTGCTGTCAATAGTGGCTTCAACCTCGGTAGCATTGACATTGACTCCGGCACTATGCGCTCTGTTGTTGGCAAACGCTGATTTACCAACAACAGAAACTTGGGTTGAAAGATTTTCTCAGCGATTATATCGCCCACTGTTGCAGTTTGCTATACGTCGCCCCAAGATTATTTTGACAGGTGCGATCGCTAGTTTTGTCGCTTCAATATTAATTATGACCTCCTTAGGGCAAGTTTTTTTACCAGAATTTCAAGACCGCGCCCTAGTGATTACTACGATTTTAATGCCTGGTCAATCTCTGGATGCTACCAATCAGGTAGGCTTGGTATTGGAAAATACTCTTAAAAAAGACCCCCGGATTCAATCAGTTCAGTTCCGTTCTGGGCGGGCATCAGGTGATACCGAAGTAGCTAGTGTCAATGTTGGAGAACTAGATGTTCAACTGAGTGAAGAGGGAGGAAAAGACCGAGATAAGGCAATTGAAATGATCCGGGAGGAATTTGAGAAAATTCCCGGTGTAGTTCCCAACATCGGTGGTTTTATTTCGCATAGGATGGATGAAGTGCTTTCTGGAGTACGAAGTGCGATCGCTGTGAAAATTTTTGGACCCGATTTGGAACAACTCCGCCAGCTTGGTCAACAAGTACAATCAGCTATGGGCGAGGTTTCCGGTTTAGCAGATTTGCAATTAGAACCGCAAGTACCAATGAGACAGGTGCAAATTCAGTTTGACCGTAACGCAGCAGCTCGTTATGGTTTGACTATTGGCGAATTATCAGAGACGGTAGAAACGGCTCTGAATGGGCGAACTGTATCTCAAATCTTAGAACAGCAACAAACCTTTGACTTGATTGTCTGGTTGCAAGAAAAATACCGCAACAATATCGAAGTCATCCGCGATTTGCTCGTTGATATACCCAATGGACAGAAAATTCCCTTAGCTCAAGTCGCAAAAATTGACTACGGTACAGGCCCCAACACCATTAACCGTGAGAACGTCTCCCGTTATATTGTTGTCTCTAGCAATGTGGCTGGACGCGATTTAGGTTCTGTGATTAAAGATATTCGGGACAAAGTTAAGCAAGAGGTACAATTACCTCCCGGATATTACATTGAATACGGCGGTCAATTTGAAGCACAAGAAGGAGCGACAAAAACTTTACTTTCGGCTGGTGCATTAGCTTTTGTTGCGATCGCAGTCCTGATTTACTTTGCTGTCAAGTCGATTCCTGCCACCATCATGATCTTGCTAAACTTGCCCTTAGCATTAATAGGTGGAGTCATTTCCATCGCCTTGACTGGCGGTATTCTCTCTGTAGCTTCAATGGTAGGATTTATTACTTTATTCGGCGTTGCTACACGCAATGGACTATTACTGGTTGAAAACTACAATTCTAGGATGGCAGAAGGACAGCCTCTGCGACAGGCTTTGATGGAAGGATCAGTAGAAAGGTTAGCTGCTATCTTAATGACAGCGTTAACATCGGCTCTGGGTATGGGTCCTTTGGTAATTGGTAGTGGAGCTGGAAAAGAAATTCTCCAGCCACTAGCCGTTGTAGTGTTAGGTGGATTATTTACTTCAACTGCTTTAACTCTTTTGGTACTTCCGGCTTTGTATGTACAGTTTGGTAGATTTTTGATGCCAAGAAAGGCTGAACCAATTGTTCAGACAGAAATTGCAGGAGAGGCAATTTTTTAGTTGTTAATTGACCAAATATTGAGGAGTATAAATCAATGAAATTGTTTAAGACTGGCTTTGTAGTGTTAGGTAGTGTAGGCTTACTTTTATTAGGTGCTTGTAGTGGTAGTAATCAAGCTGCAAATTCAGAGAATAAATCGGCATCAATAACAGAAACGGCTGCCAAGACTGAAACCGCAGCAAAAAATAATCACTCAGAAAATGATGGTCATTCTCATAATCAAAATAATGCTCAAGATCATTCCGAAGATGGTAAAGGCGAACATTCACATGGCGGTCAAGTTATTGAGTCTGGGCAGTATCATTTAGAGTTTATTGCCGAACCAGAAGATGATGGAAATCACTTAGATTTCTATTTAAAGAAAGGAGAAAAGCACAATACAGTTTCGGATGCAAAGGTAACGGCTCAAATTCAGCTACCTGATGGTAGTCAAAAATCGCTTCCGCTCACTTATGAAGCTAAAGAACAACACTACCATGCTGTACTTTCTGAAAAAGCAGCAGGTGACTATAAAGTTGCTATTCTTTCTGATATCAATGGTGAAAAAGTGAACGGTCGCTTTACCTTCAAGCGATAACTAACAGCAAGTGGTAGCAATAAGATAAGAGTTATGGTTTACCAGCACGACCACGAACCAACTAAATGGAAGGAACTAACAATCTATGTCAGTGAGTCTGATAGTTGGCAGCACCAACCACTTAACCAAACTCTCTTGGGAATCAATCGCTCGCCAACAGGGAATATCAGGGATGACGGTGATGCGAGCAATTTCTGGATATGGCAAGCATGGTATTTTTCGGACTATGAACGAGTTAGATCCATCTACGGAGTCTTCTGTGCTACCACTTGTGATTACAGTTATTGATAGTGAAAGTGCAATAACCGAATTTTTTAGGACTTACGCATTGACAAAAAACATCATCTATGCGCTCTAGTTCATGCGATCGCTATTAAGATTAGCAAAAATATGTTCACGTACAACTAAAGTAAACAGATTTCGTTGTATTTCATACCAATTGCTAATTATTTTTTCAGAGCGCATAAACTCCAACTTAACAAAAGCTTGAAGTGAACAAAAGATGTGAGTCTTAATTGCATGAGTATCTCTAACCATGAACCGACAAATTCCACATACTTGTTTTATGGCTCGATGCAGAAGTGTTGAATGTTAAGAAAGAGGTGATAAAAATAACCCAAAATATGGT
>NZ_CAWUOL010000108.1:0-16619 GCF_963923915.1 Nodularia chucula CCY0103
CCCCCACACTTCCCACACCCCCCACACTTCCCACACCCCCCACACTTCCCACACCTCCCACACCCTCATTCCACCGCCCGACTAAAAGCCAGATGAGGATTTGCACTACCTCGGCTGGGCATCAACCAAGCCAGACCTTCACCAGTACCAATCCATAATTTATTCCCAATATCAGGGGCAAGGGCAAAAATTTGACCAGAAGGAAGTCCCGCAACTTCGTCTAATACAGCTCCAGTATGTGGATTTAATCGTAATAAACCATTGTCAGTTCCCACCCACACACTACCATCTTTGGCAAAGCGTACTGATGTGACATTTCGCCCCCGCAATGGAGTCACAGACCGCAACACCTGACTAGTTTTAGGATTAATCACCAATAACTGACTCGGCGTTCCCGCCCAAATTAAACCTTCTGGACTAAAGGCTAAAGTTTGTACTGTTGTCCCTGGTAATTGGTTAATGCGTTGCATAATTAAAGCACTGGCAGTATTAACCCTCACCAGTCCATCTAGAGTCCCAACCCACAGTTGACCTTCCACATCTAAAGTCATGGCGTTAGCACTAACACCAGGCAAACTTTTTAAGGTGGTCATAATCAGGTTTTCGTCAGGACTAATTAGTGCTAACCCATTATCAGTTCCTGTCCATAAATAACCCCGATTATCAACCAACAACGACAAAACTCGTTTAGAAGGAAGAAATAAATTTTGGGCTGTAATTTCACCACTGCGGGGGTCTATTCGCTTCAGTCCTTCATAAGTTCCCACCCATAAGCGACCCACTTTATCTTCTGCTAAAGCACCAATCGCTAAATTTGGTAAATTGACACGAGCTAAAATTCTGCCTGTGTTGGGGTCAATGCGCGATAATCCCCGCCAAGAACCCACCCAGAGATTACCTGTAAAATCTGCTAGTAGGTTACTAACACGATAATCTATTTCTAGCGATCGCTCTTGAATTTCCCGTTCATTTGGTAAAGGGACTCTTCCCGGTGGTGGTGGAGTAGCTGGATAAGTAGGCGTTAACTCCGAAGCATCAACATCAGGGTTTTTTTGGGCAGCCCTGGCAACATTTTTTATAGTCACAACACCAAGGCTAGGTAAAGCTATCAACCCCAGAGATATAGAAGTTAGTAATAATTTACGATGGCTGTCAAGTAATCCCATAACCAATTTTCCTTTAATTACTAAGAGTTAGTTTCAGTGTTCCCCCAGTCAGCTTGTTTTCAACTTCAGCCACTATTTTTTTTCACATTAGTCATTAGTTTCTCATACACTCCCTACTATCCACTCCCCCCAACGTTACTTTTGTACATCAAACTTAACAAAATGTTTAAAACTTTATGTAATAACAAAATTAAATATATAAGTTAAAAACTTTCAAAGAATAACTTATCAAATTCTTGATATATTGTGAGACAAGCTACAAATTAGGTAGTGTGCAAATTCTTTTGCTTTCAATTATCACACTGTTGGATTTCTGTCAAGCAAATTCTTTCTTGGTCTGTTTACCATTACCGGGCAACATATCAGGATTGCGTCGCTGGGAAAGGGTTTTATCAAGCCTAAGTTCCTAAAAGCTCCGATGTATAGGGGAATATTATTTAAATAATTTCCGCAAAGCGCGGAGTTTTTGCTGGAAATAGAAACATTTAGCGGGGTCAAAGAAAGAGATAAAAGAGAATTTTTATTCACGGGATGAGGAAAAGCACTAAGTGTTACTTCAAGCACCCCAGATTGGGGAGAACATTTGTGAAGAATTGTTACTAAATGTTCGCTGCCTAAAAATCTACCCGCCAAAACCAACCTCTAACAAACAAATTTCCTAATTTTTCCCCCAATTCAGTCAGGGTAAAAAGTGGAAGTGAGAGAAATTTGCACAGCAAGTTATTTAATTTGTGCCAGCAGTACACTCATGTCTTTTCAAACATCACTCAAAGTCAGGCACTCTATATTTCCAGATGTAGTATATGGTTGCCTATTCTGGTAAAGTGATTTGACGGACATTGTAACAGCAGCCGTCGGTGCGCCGGATGCTTTAAACGCCTAGTTGGAACCTATAAAACCTGGAGTAATTCCGGGAAGGTTCACTGAATTAGGAATCGGGTGGCTTTTAGTCATGCGAAGTTCAATTAGTAATTAAAGAGCGACTTCTTGGAAGGGAATTTATGTCTTACTCTCAAACTAAGACCCAGAGCAAATCAGGGTATCAAGCCGGGGTTAAAGATTACAGACTAACTTATTACACCCCAGACTACACACCTAAAGATACAGACCTTCTTGCAGCATTCCGGATGACTCCCCAACCTGGAGTTCCTCCCGAAGAAGCAGGTGCTGCTGTAGCGGCTGAGTCTTCCACTGGTACTTGGACTACTGTGTGGACAGATTTGCTGACAGACCTAGACCGTTACAAAGGTCGTTGCTACGATATCGAACCAGTTCCCGGCGAAGATAACCAATATATTTGCTATGTTGCTTATCCTCTGGATCTGTTTGAAGAAGGTTCTGTAACCAACGTATTAACCTCAATTGTAGGTAACGTATTTGGTTTTAAAGCCTTGCGCGCATTGCGTTTGGAAGACATTCGCTTTCCTGTAGCTTATATCAAAACCTTCCAAGGGCCTCCTCACGGTATCCAAGTTGAGCGTGACAAATTAAACAAATATGGTCGTCCTTTGTTGGGTTGTACAATTAAGCCCAAACTAGGTCTTTCGGCTAAGAACTACGGACGCGCTGTATACGAGTGCTTGCGTGGTGGTTTGGACTTCACCAAAGACGACGAAAACATTAACTCTGCACCATTCCAAAGATGGCGCGATCGCTTCTTGTTCGTTTCAGAAGCTATCAGCAAAGCCCAAGCGGAAACTGGCGAAATCAAAGGTCACTACCTGAACGTTACCGCCCCCACCTGTGAGCAAATGTTGCAACGGGCTGAGTTTGCTAAAGAACTCAAACAACCCATCATCATGCATGACTACCTGACAGCAGGTTTCACCGCCAACACTACATTAGCTCGTTGGTGCCGTGACAATGGTATCTTGCTGCACATTCACCGCGCGATGCACGCTGTAATTGACCGTCAAAAGAACCACGGTATTCACTTCCGTGTATTGGCTAAAGCTCTGCGTTTGTCTGGTGGAGACCACATTCACACTGGTACCGTAGTTGGTAAATTGGAAGGTGAACGTGGAATCACAATGGGCTTCGTTGACCTATTGCGTGAGAACTATGTTGAGCAAGACAAGTCTCGTGGTATTTACTTTACCCAAGACTGGGCTTCTTTACCTGGTGTAATGGCCGTTGCTTCTGGTGGTATCCACGTATGGCATATGCCCGCACTGGTAGAAATCTTTGGTGACGACTCCGTACTACAATTCGGTGGTGGTACACTTGGACACCCCTGGGGTAACGCTCCTGGTGCTACAGCTAACCGTGTGGCCTTGGAAGCTGTTATCCAAGCTCGTAACGAAGGTCGTAACTTGGCTCGTGAAGGTAACGACGTAATCCGCGAAGCTGCTAAGTGGAGTCCTGAACTAGCTGTTGCTTGCGAACTGTGGAAAGAAATCAAGTTCGAGTTCGAGGCAATGGATACTGTCTGATCCTCAAGTAACCAGTAAAAAGTTAAAGAGTAAAAGAAAATAATCATTCTTTCTTTTTACTTTTTACTTTTGCTTTTTACTTTTTATGGGCTGGGGTCAAACATGAATCTTAAGCAAATTGCCAAGGATACAGCTAAAACCTTACAAAGTTACCTGACTTATCAGGCGCTGAAAACGGTTTTAGCACAGCTAGGCGAAACAAATCCACCTTTAGAACTTTGGCTACATAACTTTTCCGCCGGCAAAGTCCAGGATGGAGAAGCTTATCTTGAGCAATTGTTTCAAGAACAAGCGGATTTGGCATTACGGATTATGACTGTCAGAGAACATATAGCGGCAGAAGTCGCTGAATTTCTCCCCGAAATGGTTCTGACTGGCATTCAACAAGCCAATATGGAACAACGTCGCCAGCATCTAGAACGCATGACACTCATAGATACATCCATCCCCAGTCCGCAGTCGGAACAGCAGACAAGCTCAGATTCCCATAGTGAACAGTAAACAGTAGTCATTCTTAACTGATAACTGTTTACTGATAACTGAAATATCATATCAATCCCAACCCATTATCAAAAGCTATGCAAACTTTACCAAAAGAGCGTCGTTACGAAACCCTTTCTTACTTACCACCTCTGTCTGATGCTCAAATTGCCAAGCAAATTCAGTATATTTTGACTCAAGGTTACATTCCAGCAGTTGAGTTCAACGAAACTTCTGAACCAACCGACTGTTACTGGACTCTGTGGAAGTTACCTTTGTTTGGTGCTAAGTCCACTCAAGATGTGTTGAGCGAAGTTCAATCTTGCCGTTCTCAGTACAGTAACTGCTATATCCGTGTTGTAGGTTTTGACAACATCAAGCAGTGTCAAATTCTGAGCTTTATTGTTCACAAGCCCAGCATGAGCAGATACTAAGAGTTGGATTTTTGAATTAATTTTTGTAGATGGAGGGGTAGTTTTTTCTACTTCTCTTTTTTTTATTGATCACGCAGAGGCGCGGAGAGTTGGAGAACGAGGTTACAAGTTCTAAGATGAGTGAATTAAATGTAATTGCAAAATCTGGACATCAAATTAGAATTTGTTTTTTGGGGGAATCATTTGTTAATGGTGCGGGTGATCCTGAGTGTCTGGGTTGGACTGGTCGAATATGTGTGAATGCTAATAAAAAAGGTCATGATATTACCTACTACAATTTAGGGGTGCGGCGAGAAACAAGTACCCAACTCAGAAATCGTTGGCGAAAGGAAGTTTCTTATCGGTTGCCAAAAGAATATGACGGCAGAGTTGTGTTTTCTTTTGGTGTTAATGATACAACTATAGAAAATGGTAAAATCCGTGTTTCACTCGCAGAATCACTGGACAATATTCATAATATTTTAAGTGAGGCTAAACAGTTATATCCGGTGTTGATGGTTAGTCCACCACCATGTTTTGATAGCGAACAAGATGGGAGAAATCAACGCATCGTTAATTTATCACAAGGATTTGCTTTAGTTTGTGATCAATTAAATGTGCCTTATTTAAACGTATTTCCTAAATTAGAAAAATCAAATATCTGGATAGATGAGGCAAAAAATTATGATGGCGCTCATCCTAGAAGTGCAGGCTATGCAGAATTTGCTAAAATTGTCAATAATTGGGATGCTTGGTTAAATTGGTTTAAATAACAATTGCCTATACTAAATATAGATATCCGATTTTGAGGAATTTGTGATGAAAGCACCGGTAGAACCAGGCTTGAGTAAGAATGTCCAAATTCCACCTTTAGAAAGTGGCGATCGCCTGACGCGTCAAGAGTTTGAGCGTCGATATACAGCAATGCCAAATCTGAAGAAAGCTGAACTTATAGAAGGAATTGTTTACGTGGCATCACCTTTACGTTTCAAAAGTCATGGAAAGCCTCACGGAGATTTGATTATTTGGTTGGGGACTTATAAAGTTGCTACTCCTGGGGTAGAGTTAGGGGATAATGTCACAGTCCGTCTGGATTTAGATAATGAACCACAACCGGATGTTGTCCTGATAGTTGATGAACAACTGGGTGGACAAGCACATATTAGTGATGATGACTACGTAGAAGGCGCACCGGAATTAGTCGCGGAAGTTGCGGCTAGTAGTGCTGCTAATGATTTATATGATAAAAAACGGGTATATCGCCGTAATGGTGTCAAAGAATATCTGGTTTGGCAAATTTTTGATAATAAACTCGATTGGTTCTTTTTAGAGAATGGTGAATATATATCATTAGATACCGATGCTAACGGTATTATTAAAAGTCGTGTTTATCCCGGCTTATGGTTGGATATCTCTGCATTATTAGCAGGGGAAATGACACAAGTTTTAGCATCGCTACAGCACGGTTTAAACTCCCAAGAACATCAAGACTTTTTGCAAAGATTATCAAAAATATAGGACTCCTATTTCCCTGGGTAAGTCCTGTAAATATAGCTGGTGAGTGGGGAGTAGGGAGTGGGGAGTAGGGTAAAAGCCTTTCGGTATCTAACTTTTATGATCAGTTGATACCCTAACGTCCTTGGCGGTTGCTATATATCTCAATACCGGGTAGTGATACAAATCACGGCTAAAAGGATTATTTCCACTTAAATTATTACTGGTGATTATTTAGACACTATCAGTATTTTAACTAAAACTAATTTTAAAGATGTATTGCTGAGAATTGGCGATCGCATACCATAACCTCTGATTCAGTCAGATTACGCAGGCTATAACCCTGATTATTACGTTATTTTACTAAAATTTCCAATTTATATATTTACATATATTATGTTTTGTATTAAGATAATGTTATGTTTTGTAAACTTACTATAATTTACTCCCCAGTAAATTGGTGGTTGATTTAGGGTAAATAGCTTAAATCACCATAAAAAAGTAGTTACAGGAGATTTGGGATTTCTTTAATACACCATCATTCCTTAATAAACGTAAGGTTTCGTTACAATTAACTCAGACATATTAAATTCTGAATTTTCAGGATTAATTGAATACTGAGGAGTAACTTGACTGAACGCAAGGGGAATCATCACGTGACGACTAATAGAACATCATCAATTTCCTTTTGAGGTATTTCTGGTTTTAACACTAGTACCAAAAATAACAATAAGGATATTATTCGTTGTTGAAATCTCGAATTTCAACCGAAAATTGACAATAGTTGTAGTTAATTAGAGTAGGAGTTTTACCAAGTTCAAAGTTAGAAAAGTTGCTAGGGTCAAAAAAAGTGGAGTTAATAACAATTCGGGAAAGTTTCCTAAAAATCCACTGTCATTCTCAGCCAAATAGAATGTAGCGAGTTTAGCAATTATAAGGTTTGGTATTCATGCTTAAAAATAGCGAATTAAAGATTAATCAGGGTTCTCATCTCAAATTAAAGCTTGGAGATAAACGATCTGCATATTTCTCCAACATAGGATTTTTACGAAATCTCACAATTGGGAAGCCACTTAATTTCCAGATAGTGGAATATATCTGAGTTAAGATATAAAATTTCCCACAATAGTCAATGATTCCACAGAGCATACTAGTTGACTATTAGAGAGATAGTCTCCACAAAAATTCAAATACCTGAATGGTGTTGTTTAATAACATTGCTAGTCAGGAATAAACTTCAGCTTTTTGATGAGAAGCTGCTTTTTCCGTGGCTTTAATTTTAATCATCAAGGGGATTAAAGTCAATGGGAATGATTACCAAAATTCCACATTTTTTACTTTGAACCAGGACAAAAAACATGAATAAAGTGCAAGCATCTTTTCAAGCTACAAAAACCGCATTTCACGTGGAAGGTTATGAAAAGATTGATTTTAGTCTTGTCTATGTGAATGGTGCATTTGATCTTAAAAACCGGGAAATTGCTGATAGTTATAGCAAATTTGGGCGATGTTTAACTGTAATTGATGCCAATGTTTATGAACTTTATGGCAAAGAAATCAGGTCATATTTTCAGCACTATGATATTGATTTGACAGTGTTTCCAATTATCATTAGTGAACCAGCGAAAAGCCTAGAAACTTTTGAAAAAATTGTGGATGCTTTTTCCGACTTTGGCTTAGTCCGCAAAGAACCAGTTTTAGTTGTGGGTGGTGGTTTAGTTACTGATGTGGCTGGATTTGCTTGTGCTGCTTACCGTCGGAAGAGTAACTATATTCGCGTTCCGACTACTTTGATTGGTTTAATTGATGCAGGTGTAGCTATTAAAGTAGCAGTTAATCATCGCAAGTTAAAAAATCGTTTGGGAGCATATCATGCACCTTTGAAAGTGATTTTAGATTTCTCATTTTTGAAGACTTTACCAACCTCTCAAGTTCGCAATGGGATGGCAGAGTTAGTAAAAATTGCTGTAGTGTCTAATTCCGAAGTGTTTGAATTGCTCTATGAATATGGCGAACAACTTCTGAATACTCACTTTGGACACGTGAATGCTACACCAGAAATCAAAGAGATTGCTCATAAGGTTAACTATGAAGCTATTAAGACGATGCTCGAATTAGAGACTCCTAATCTGCATGAACTGGATTTGGATCGGGTAATTGCTTATGGACATACCTGGAGTCCTACCTTAGAATTAGCGCCTCGTGTACCTCTATATCATGGTCATGCGGTGAATATAGATATGGCTTTATCTGCAACTATTGCGGCAAAACGGGGTTATATTCCGACAACAGAGCGCGATCGCATTCTAGACTTAATGAGTCGCATCGGTTTATCTCTAGATCATCCCCTATTAGATGGCGATTTGCTGTGGGATGCTACCGAGTCCATTAGCTTAACACGAGATGGCAAACAACGCGCCGCTATGCCTCGCCCCATTGGTGAGTGCTTCTTTGTCAATGATCTCACCCGTGCAGAAATGGATGTGGCTTTAGCTGAACATAAAAAAATCTGTGCTAAATACCCTCGGAAGGGAGAAGGCGTTGACGCATATATCGCCAATCAAGAAGCCAAACTATTAGGGGTGTGAAAATATGACTAGTGTTATCGGAAAAGAAACAGCCAGACCCATAACGCCCCATAGCATTTTGGTAGCTGAGTTACAGAAAACTCTCCAGTTAGCACAAGAGAGTAATATTCCCGCCGAAATATTAGATTCTCTGCGCCAGGGAGTGCAATTAGCCGC
Source organism: Nodularia chucula CCY0103 (assembly GCF_963923915.1). Taxonomy (NCBI): domain Bacteria; kingdom Bacillati; phylum Cyanobacteriota; class Cyanophyceae; order Nostocales; family Nodulariaceae; genus Nodularia; species Nodularia chucula. The sequence continues at coordinate 8,730 of NZ_CAWUOL010000108.1, forward strand.
CGGTTTAGATCCCTATTTGGATCATTACACCACTCCCGAATCCAGCGCTTTAAAAGCATTGGCGCACAAAACTAGCAAAGAAGACTGGGGAAAACGCTTTAGCGATCGCGCTACGGTGCGTCAACTAGAGCAAGAAATGCTCTCAGGACATCTGGAAGGACAGACGTTAAAAATGTTTGTGCATCTCACCAAAGCCAAGCGGATTCTGGAAGTAGGAATGTTTACAGGATATTCTGCCTTAGCAATGGCGGAAGCACTACCCAGCGATGGGGAACTAATAGCCTGTGAAGTAGACCCCTATGTGGCTCAATTTGCCCAAGATTGCTTTAGTGAGTCTCCCGACGGCAAAAAAATCATTGTCGAAGTTGCCCCAGCCTTAGAGACACTCCAGAAGCTGGCAGCGAGAAAAGCATCATTTGATTTAATTTTCATTGATGCCGATAAAAAGGAGTATATAGCGTACTTCCAGCTAATTTTGGAGCATGATTTAATCACCTCCGAGGGGTTAATCTGCGTGGATAATACTTTGTTGCAGGGACAAGTATATTTACCACCAGAACAACGCACCGCCAATGGTGAGGCGATCGCCCAGTTTAACGCTCTGGTAACCGCCGATCCGCGTGTAGAGCAAGTTATCTTACCTATACGGGATGGTGTGACTTTGATTAGACGCGTAGCTTAGTTCAGGTATACGGGAGATGAAGAATACCAACCCTTCCTCATTTCCCTCTCTGGGTTTCTCTGGTTGAATAAATTAGTTTTTGAACCACAGAGGCGCAGAGGACACGGAGTTAAGAGGAATTTACCTTTTCATTAAAAGATTTATGACACAATCGGTTTCATTATCGGTGGCGACATCTCCCACCGCAGCAACGGGTGGGGGAGTAAAGTTAGTGGGTTTATTTAAGACTCTCGGTACTCTAACATTATTATTAATAGCTTTGCCCTTCAACCTGTTGATAGTGTTGATATCTCTGCTGTCGCGGATTGTGCGATCGCCCTTCCGGAAAAAAGCGGTGGTTGCAGCTCATCCTCAGACTATCTTAGTCAGTGGCGCTAAAATGACCAAAGCCTTACAACTAGCTCGTTGCTTCCATGCCGCCGGACACAGAGTTATTCTGATTGAAGGTCACAAATATTGGTTATCTGGGCATCGATTCTCCAAAGCTGTCAGTGCTTTTTATACAGTTCCCGCACCGCAATCAGACCCAGAAGGCTATATCCAGGCCTTAGTAGAAATCGTTAAACAAGAGCAAGTTAACGTTTATGTACCTGTATGCAGTCCTGTAGCTAGTTACTACGACTCCTTAGCAAAACCTGCACTCTCGGAATACTGCGAAGTTTTCCACTTTGATGCAGATATTACCAAGATGCTAGATGATAAATTTGCCTTTACTGAACAGGCGCGATCGCTGGGTTTATCGGTTCCCAAATCCTTTAAAATTACAGATGCACAACAAGTAATTAACTTTGACTTTAGTCAAGAAACCCACAAATATATCTTAAAAAATATTGCTTACGACTCAGTTCGCCGTCTAAATTTAACCAAACTACCCTGCGACACCCCAGAACAGACAGCAACCTTTGTCAAAAGTTTACCCATCAGTGCAGAAAACCCTTGGATTATGCAAGAGTTTATTCCTGGTAAGGAGTTATGCACACATAGCACAGTCCGGGACGGAGAATTAAGATTGCATTGCTGTTCAGATTCTTCAGCGTTTCAAATCAATTATGAAAACGTCGAAAATAATCAAATTCGTCAATGGGTGCAACACTTCCTCAAAAGTTTGGCACTAACTGGGCAAATTTCCTTTGACTTTATTCAAGCTGAATCCGGTACAGTTTACGCCATTGAATGCAATCCCCGTACCCATTCCGCCATCACCATGTTCTACAATCATCCTGGTGTAGCAGATGCCTATTTTGGTAAAAATCCTCTACCAGCACCTCTAGAACCCCTAGCCAATAGTAAACCCACCTACTGGATATATCACGAAATTTGGCGACTGACTGGGATTCGTTCCGCTCAACAATTGCGAACAGCCCTAAATACAGTATTCCGAGGCACAGATGCCATTTTTCAGTGGGATGATCCTGTACCATTTTTGACTCTACACCATTGGCAAATGCCCTTACTCTTACTAAAGAACTTACAACAACTCAAAGGCTGGGTAAAAATAGACTTCAACATTGGCAAACTCATAGAATTAGGTGGCGATTAACAAAACTCCCCTCATATCCTCGCCTCTGCGCCTCTGCGCGCGCCACTTGCTCATCGGGGAAACCCCCAAGACCGCAGTGGCTTCTCTGCGTGACACTAATCCATATTAATAAACTATGCCATTACTTCGTATTCTGCACTTAGTTGGGTCTGCACAGAATAATTTTTACTGTGATTTGTCAAGACTTTACGCCCAAGATTGCTTGGTGGCGATCGCCAACAGATCATGCTATGACTTTCAAATTGCATATATTACACCTGATGGCCACTGGCGTTTTCCTCGCTCCCTAAATAGAGAAGATATCGCCATCTCTAAACCCATGCCTTTGGTAGATGCGATCAAATTTATCTCAGCGCAAAACATTGATTTGGTACTACCACAAATGTTTTGTATCCCTGGTATGACTTACTACAGGGCTTTATTCGACCTGCTAAAAATCCCTTATATCGGGAATAGTGCCGATATTATGGCGATCGCTGCCGACAAAGCTAAAACCAAAGCTATTGTAGCCGCCGCCGGTGTCAATGTCCCTCATGGAGAATTGCTACGCCCAGGAGATGTGCCAACTCTGACACCTCCAGTAGTAATTAAACCCGTAACCTCTGACAACTCTTTAGGAGTAACATTAGTTAAACAAGTGAGTAACTATGAAACGGCATTGCAAACAGCATTTCAATATGCAGATGAGGTGATTGTTGAAAAATATATTGCACTCGGTAGAGAAGTCAGATGTGGTATCCTTGTTAAAAATGGGGACTTAGTGGTTTTACCCTTAGAAGAGTATAAGTTAGACCCTGAAGACAAACCCATCCGCAGCCATGCAGATAAACTCCAACAAACCGATGATGGCAATTTGAGTTTTAGTGCTAAAGATCAGATGAAATCTTGGATTGTTGACCCCAAAGATCCCATTACCCCAAGAGTGCAAGAAATGGCTAAAAAATGTCATCAGGCTTTGGGTTGTCGCCATTACAGTTTATTTGACTTCCGTATAGACCCCCAGGGAGAACCTTGGTTTTTAGAAGCGGGTTTATATTGTTCTTTTTCCCCCAAAAGTGTCATTCCCTCTATGGCGAAAGTGGCGGGAATTTCTCTCAATGAGTTGTTAATGATAGCTATTAATGAAACCTTGGGAAATCTTGCTCACAACCATTTTAAATGCGAGCAAAAAATTTAATCAATTTCCGTCACTAACCATTGCCACTCGGTGACTACAGATTGAGGAATCTTCAGCAGCAATGGCTTTCCGTTTTGAATTGGCACATAGAGTTTGAGTGCGTCAGTGGTGGGCAATTGGGGCAGAATATCAGTCAAATCATATTCACCGACATTAGCAGCAGGTGCATTTAAACCATAAGCATCAGATGCACTCAACAATTTTCCCGATACAGCCTCAATTTCTAATGGTTGGGGGTGGGAAATTTCCGCGACACCAGGAAAACCCACCACACGTAATCTTAAGTCTTGGACAGGATGGTTGTAATTTTGTTTGAATAACACTACCTGCCAAGCGTAGCCTTGATCATCTTTAATAGATAATTGGGAGTGATAGCGCAAAACACCTGGCGAATCATGATGTTGGCTCAACAAAGCCTGTGCTGATTCTCCACCGGATACACCAACAGTAAAAGCTATCAAAATCACTAAGGCGCAACGCCAGACAAATTTCCCCACACTCCCTACTCCCCACTCCCTACCTAGATATTCAAATCCCGCAAAGCCAGCCGAATTTGCTCCACACGCCTGCGGTTAACACCCAAATCCGATTCTCCCACACGAGATGCTGAACGGGTATGAATCACTGACTCATCCGCAGGTAAATAAAACTCTACATCATCCACAAATTTAAAGATACGACTTTTAGACAGAGCATGAATGTAATTATCCGTCTGTTCTATCACCTCTGTACGGGGAACAACACTGAGGACTTTCAGTAAAGTTTCTCGTGCAGTATCCCGGTCTACATGATATTCAATAGGATCAATAGCGTGTTTAGCATCAGCATCTTGGCTGACAACACAGTTATCTGAAGCAGGACAAGGACTAAGATGACCATTCTTTACGCCCAAATTAGAAGCATCTGCCCAACTGGAACCAGGAAGGATAAAACCACTAATCAAAGTAACAAAAATCACAAAGTTAATTATCCGCAGCAGTGGCTGTTTGAACGCTGTTAACAAATGGGACATGATTTATTGATTCCTGATAGGTTCATATAGCACCTAATTATTTTCGCTTATTTTGGCTGTTTATTCCTGTCTCCAGGTTCCACTAACCCCTCACCTGAAGTTGTCAAACTTTCATAACTCTGTGTATTCTGTGCCTCTGCGGTTTATTCACCACTCCCATTAAATAGCTTTCTTTCCTTAATTGCTACTGCGGGATTACCTGCATAAATAGTCATGGATTCCAAGGATTTAGCAGCAACTCCACCGAGAGTTAACACAGCACCTCTACCAACAGTCACTCCCGGACCAATTACAGACTTAGCTGCAATCCAACTACTTTCTTGAATATGAATGGGAGCAATTTTTAACTCAAAATGAGGATGACTCCAGTCATGATTACCTGTGCAGAGATACACTCCTTGAGATAAGCAAGCATGACTTTCTATAGTTACATAGGCCAGGTTATCTATCCACGCATCTTCCCCAATCCAAACATAATCGCCGACAGTTAACTGCCAAGGAAACTTGACTCGCACTCTGGGCTTAATGCGAACACCTACACCAATCCTAGCTCCAAATACCCTTAATATCCCCACTTTGAGGGATGACATAGGTAGCCAAGGACTTTCAACTAAGGGAGAACCCAGAAAGTACCACAGCAACTGTTTCCAAAAAGGTGCGCCAGGGGTATAATCACTGCTTGTGTATTTATCTAGACGCATAAGATGGGTTACGAAAACGAGGGTTAAAACTAGCTCCAGTACGACCTGATACCACCCATAATAGGGAACGTCCACTATCTCTGGCGATGCGAAGAATGGACTCTCTCGGTCTATTAGTGGGGATAGATATGGGGGTAAATGTGATTCCTTGACTACCTAGAACTATAGTGGCGATCGCTCTGGCTCTGGGCATATGATAAGATGAGGTAATTAAGTAAATATGCTGTATTCGATTTTGCTTCAAATCATCTACGAGGCTGGTAAAATTCGTAACTGTATCTACAGCCCGGTAATCGAGATGCAGCCGCTTTTGGGGAATATTTGCATTTTTAAATATGGCTAGGGTTGGTTTGGGGGGAATACCACTAGAAACCCAGATATCTAAATAGGGATGTTTTTGGGCAAATTGAGCCGTAAACTCTTCTCGTTCTGGATCTCCGCCCAGGGTAAGGATAGCCTGGGGATGGGGAGATTGCCAAGAGGCGATCGCTGTTCTGATAGGAATAACGCTCAGTATTCCCAGGAGCAAACCTGCTGTGATCAGAAACCAATATTTCTTGTTCAGCTTCAACATGGCATCCACTAAAATTAGGTTTAATAGCTATTATTTTAGTTTTTCTGCCTCAATTAAATGTATACTAAGGAGGACTTCTGCCAATACACGCTGCCAAGCGTAATATAAACCATGCCATCCATCCAGAATGCCGCCTTTGAGAATGAGGCAATAAACCAAGATGATGAATGGTGCGAATATTTTTTGTCTACGGATGCGATCGCTTAAACTAAGTTCACTATTAGGTGTTTCCAACAACTTTTTAGTTTCAATCACCATATAACGTTCTTGCGCCCATAGCCAACGATTTAAAGGTTTGCGATCGTCATGATGAATATATGCTGAAAGTTGACTAGATTTACCCTCCACTAAAACCCGATGAGCGTGTCCATCATCTTGATAAATTGCTTTTTGCTGTTTGTATAGTACCTTACGGGGTGGCAACAGAGTACCACGTAAAGGTTGACCAAAAACACAATATTTGAATTGGACACTATAACTATCTATATCTGTCTCTGCTGTCAGTCTTTGAATTTCATTAATTAATTCATCAGTTAAAATATAATCTGCGTCCAGGGATAAAACCCATTCAGATGTAATTTTCTCTAATCCGTAATTACATTGGTTGGCAAAAGAATCAAATTTGCGTTGAAAAACTTCAACTTGAGAATAGGAAGACACAATATCTAAAGTTGCATCTGTACTATAACTATCAATGACCACAATTCTCTTTGCCCATGTCAGTCTTTCCAGGGTACGATTAATATTATTTTCCTCGTTATAAATAAGGATGAGAGGTGTAATTTTTTCTGATATTGATAAAAAAATCATTGAAATAATTATCCTTTAAACTTAAGCTCGAAGTTTTGTAAACTTTAATTTTTATTCTTATATTTTGATATATTTAAGAGTCTATTTTCTAACCATGTAGTACCAAAACTAACTATCGTAATAATTGTTAAATATAGAAATGTTATTAAATAATAATTATTAATACCTATTTTCATAAATGCAGCAAATGCTGGACGAATTGGAGGACTATGAAGCAAATAAAAAGAATAGGAAATATTCCCCATAAATACAAAATAAATACTTACTATTTTAATTTTCATTATCAACAAAGAGATAATTGTTAAAATAGCAAATGCCACTAACCCTATAATAGGATCTATAAAAATCTCTCTTATCAACAAATTCGTTTGTAAATTTAGGAAGATTATGATTAATGTACCAAAAAAAATAACACTATAAATATATTTATTTTTGAGAGAATTAAATTGCGTATTGTTATTCATTAAGGTTGAATATGCAACAGCCATTCCCAAACTAAATTCCGCCAGACGATTAGGTGAAAGACCCAACATTAAGGTATAATATTCAGGCAAGCTAATTGTAACTATTCTTGATATTAAACAAAATACTACACACAAAATCAAAAAACGTACATTTTCCATTCTTTTCATTAAAAAAAATAAAAAAGGAAATAATATATAAAATTGAATAATCAAACCAACATACCAAAAAGCATCAGGTCCATACCAGAAATAATGTTTTGAAAAAACTCTTAATCCTGTAATGCTTAATATTAAGCCTATATTTAAGGGCATATCTTCATATTTTCCCATGATAAAACCAGTTATCAAAAATATAATATGGGCAAGTATATACAATGGGTAAATTCTGAAAAACCTTTTTAAGAAGAACTTTCTCCAAGGAAAGTTCTTCCAACTACCAGTAGTGAATAGTTTATTATTGCTACTGGAAGACAAAATATCATTTCTAAGCATGGAAAATGTTAAGCCAAATCCACTTAAAATAATGAAAACACTTACTCCTGAATAACCAAATTTTGCTATATTTGACCTTACCGGAGACATAAGCTGGTCTATATGATACCAACAAATCCAGATAATGGCTAATCCCCTAACTACGTTTAGGAATTGATAGGGACGAATATTGGTATCGTATGTGGTATTGTGGCTACTCATTTTTATTCTTATTTAACTATTACATCTGAGGGGGCGACAAAATAAGCTACAATACAGACTTGATAAGCCTCATAGCTCTTAGACCTTGTTGATAATACTGAGTTTTATTGAGATTTGATTTCATTAATTCCATAACCAAATCCATACAAACATCCTTGAAATTGACCCAAGTTTGACCATATCAAGTTTGACCATATAAGCCGATATAAAAACTACTATGTCTCCGTTCCGTTCGAC
>NZ_CAWUOL010000109.1:0-16268 GCF_963923915.1 Nodularia chucula CCY0103
CCCCTAGTAGTTTACTTCTACTTGTGTGTACACCGTAGCCTACAGGAGGTGGGGAGGGGTTCTTGTCTCTCACCCAAAGCGAGAAACGCTATATTAAAGCTATGTTCGGATCAAGCCTGTCACCTGACAGGCTTGCTTTTTTTAGTGATTATCTAAAGTTTTTTCCCCGACTTTAATTTAGAAATTCCTATTCCACCTGCAAATAAAATACCTAAAAAAGTACCCGGTTCTGGTACAGATTGTGATCTGGTACTAACAGCACCACTGACTTGGAATTGGACATCATTGTAGCTGAAATCTCCGCCATTTTCACTATCTTCAAAAGTAACATTAATTACTCCTGACGGTAGAGTTGCTACACCTGCATGGATAATATTATTAGGGTTGCGATTTGCTGGGCCTAATAAATAAGTTTGGTCATTATTAGGGACATATATACCAAAAAATAATTCTTCTCCAGATGGAAATATACCTAAATTCACTGTTGTCCCAACCTGTTGACTAGTGCCAATTAGCGTAAAATCTCCATTTGTTTCCAGAGAATTAAATAGTCGTAATTCGCTGATAAATGAAGCACTGGGGTTCCCTTCTAGGATAGTTGCTTCTACATTGCCTCCAGTAGAAAAAATTTGCTCACCAAGATTATATTCAATCCCATCTATATTTATTACCTGGGCAGAAGCAACATTTCCTACAAGCATAACGCTTGCACTAGTTATTGCCATTGCTAAGTTTTTTACAAAAGCTGTTCTTTTCATGAAAACGTCCTAAATACTTCAGCAACTAATAATTTAGTCTTTGCCATTTCGGTCTATAGCAAACTACAGAATATTTCTGTTAAATCAAGATCAAATAATCCGCCTTAACAAAAAAAACACACATAAATATTGGTTATAAATTTAGTAATTATTTCAAAACGCTGAAATTGCAAGGGTTTTCTGCTCATCCCAAATACAAATCTTGACTTTACAGAATATTTTTGTATATAAATACACAAAAAATACAGGTTAAATTACCTTCTCGTCGGGGACTTATAGCAAGACTTACCCAAAAACTCTGTGAAACCCTCTTCCTTCGTGTCCTAGCGCCCTGGAGGCATACGCTGGGCGAATGTGGTTTGTTTTATCGTAATTTTGCGCAAATCCTGCCTAATTTGTGGAATCTATCCCACTACAAATCAAAAATTACTCCTGGGTGTTCAGCTATATATCCTGGTGTATTTATTTGAATGATATATTTGTTACCATTCCCTTCGTATTGTATTTCCAGCTACAAAACTCAGTATCGCCAATTTTTGGTTTTATTTTCCGGGTGTTTCATGAAGCAAAAGAACATATAACTAGGGTTACAAAATTATTTCCCATACTTACGACTTTAAACTGCTGTTTGCAGAAATATTTGAGTCACACCGAAAATTGGTCAATTTTTTATTAAATATGATTTGACATCAGAATCTCATTAAAAACCTGAGATTCATCCTATCTAGATTTTGTGCGTAAAATCTTAGTTGGAAAATTATCGTGTAAAAAAGATAGGAAAAAATGCAACTTGATCACTGGGTAATTAATAATTTGGCTAAAGTCTGGGGACTTCATACCCTGGGTAATTTAGCACAGATACCTCTCATCAATGCTATTCCACTCAGGTTCGCGCAATCGTGCTTTTGAAACATCGTCAAAAGAATGTTTTATCGTAGGAAGTTTTAGCATTTTTGAAAATAGGTTCACATAGTACCATAAAGTATTCATAAACACAAATGATGATTTGCCATATCTTCAAAATGATCAATGATGAGACTGTCCCAAGTCAGCAGATACATACAGGACAGAAAGCCCTTACAGTAAGGATTATCGGTGATTGAATAGCACAAAAAAATCCGCCGACAAATTAAAAAATTTGCAGTAATTTTCCCACAACTAGATATTTTTAGGTTTTGACCGTATTTATCCGGCTCGAACTATCAGTTGTTTATTCATCTCTTTCATGGTAAATTTTCTAGTAAAGTAATAATTAAACTTGTTTCAAAAACATTATAAGCGAGGGGTTTGACCCCTCAGTGATTAGTAACTAAATAGCATAAAATAAACATAGACAATATGTAATTAGAGGTTTAAAAAATCCGTAAAACTAATGATATATAATGATTACAGAAGAGATGACATGAACAGCAAAGAGTAGTATACTTAGTAAAGTTGTTTTTAAAGTAGCTAAATAAATAGTTGTTGCTTTGAGAGAAAAATTAAGTTGATTACAAACATATTCTTGATTGAAAAGCTAGAAAATATACAACAAATTATCAGGGGAAAGCAATTTAATTAGAAGTTGAGACATTTTCCAGAGTTCAACACTGCATCTACCGCAAACCATATATACCAGCGAAGAGACTTTTTATTGAAGTTGAGCTTATGGAAACAATCATCAGGTCAAATGCAGCCGAAACTGTCAATGGAAGGAGAAGTTCAGAAATGAAATTTTATGATTATTATTTTTACTACTATTTAGCACTCCAATTCTTGTCAATTGACCAGAAATAAATATTCTGTTGTTCAGATTGAAGTAATCAAAGTTTCTGTTTTCCTCAATAATTTGCTGTACTACTAATAAATCGCTCTCAGTCAAGTTAAACATACAGCACAGACAATTTTTAACTAGTTTTAACAAAGATAACTAACACTATGAATCAAGATATTCCTGGAATTAGTAGCAACTTTAATAAAGCAATGAATCCTCAACAGTTTGAGAAAATAGTAGAAGCGATTCTTGCAGGTAAGTATTCCTGGGCTTGTGTTTTAATGCTACGAATAGTTGGTTACAATCCTTTACATTACATTCCCTATCGTACTTATAATCGATTGCTGAAAGAAAATACGCAAGTTAGTAGAACCCAGCAACAACATCATCAAAATAGCAAAGCGAACAAACCATCCATCAACCAACGCTCTAATATCAACAGTTCAACCAGTTGTTTAAGTAAAATTAAAGACCTTGGGTATCTGGAGGTAGTGGGAAAACAAAAAACCGAAATTAGTAGGAGAAGTTTAGATAATTAGTTGACGTTATATAAGGTCTATGATGATTGGCTCTATTCCTCTCAGCAGGGGTAGAGCTAATTCTGTATCTCCTTTTAGGCGTTTTATTCAACATATTTCTATGGGTTTAACTTTATCGTAGTTGATAACAGCAAAACTGTTCCATAAAATCTGCCAAAATGGCAAATAATACCCCACAAAATTCGATACATTAGAGATAACTATTTAAGAAGAGGTGATTACAGCAAAATTAATTTACAAATACCAAATCCATGAATATCTGATTATGAATCCTATCTAACTGATTGCTATTGCTGAAGCGTTCAGTTGCTCAGAGAGTAAATAACTCTTAAATCGAGACTAACAATTTAATTGTTACTATTGGTGGTTCTTTTTCCAATAAGTCTGAGAAAATAAAATTTAGCCTAGCGTCTCCCCGCAGTTTAAATTTTCATACCTGCTATTGAGTCTCTAGACGTGGGGAAACTCAATATAGCTTCTGGACTAACTTTGGTTTATATATGTCTAAATAAATACTATTTAGCTGGATAATCAAAAGTGGAAAAAGAAAAAGTAACGTTTATATTCTAGTTATGTCTCATAGATTTTATCTCAATGATGCTTGTTTGAAAACAAATAATCTTTTTTCTCCCAATTAGGATTATTTTTCGTCTATAAGTTCATATTTTATGCAAGAACTTCTGGAAGCTCAAAATGAGTAGCTTCCAGTTTTTTTTAGGGGAGTGGGGAGTAGGGTAAAAGCCTTTCAGTGTCTAACTTTTACGATCAGTTTATGTCCTAATGTGTATGCGTAGTGCTATACTGCTCATACCTCACTTGAATGGGAATTGCTATCAGTTCATCCTAGAGATAGATATTAAGAAGAGGAAGATAAATATATACTTCTCTGTCTGAAGATGGATGGAAGAGGATTATTTAATTTTTATGATTATTTGTTTGACTGAGAATTTTGTGATTTATATGCAAAATTTAAACATATTACAGAGGTTAATTTGTAAAATACAATACCCGAAATATAGGAATAAATGAAAGAAATAATGATCGAGATTTTATCTAGACAAAATTAAATATTAATTTCCTTTGAAGATACAATAAATATTGAGTAAAGATTTCATATTTTTTCTAAAAACCCTTGACTAGATGTAGGAAAATTTCTAAAAGAATAACAGCAGGTCAAGAGAATAGAGTGAACAACTGTCACTTTTTCATTGAACTTATTTTCCATATTTATGGAAATATGCTGATGAGATATTAGCTAGTTTTAGGCTAGTCTAGAAGGTAGATTTGTATTCATAACCTGACCTTAGCTGCCTCTAAGTTCCATTTTAGAATGGAATAGGTTGCAACCACATTTTTGGTAATTGAAACACAACCAGTTGAAATATTTTGAGGGTAATTTATAAACCTGGATTGCAGAGTTGAATAATATCCTCGAAATCGGAGTCTCTAAAAGACTCAAAATCACTTCCCTATGAGTATCAACTAACTAACAAAATCACACCAAGTTCTCAGGGAAGTTTATGAAGTTATGAGGGTTAGCCAGTGAGTAGTTTACTGGTTTGAGGTGTCTTACCAGAAATTGCTGTTTATTAGATGAGACAACAGCTATGCTTGCTTCATATTTTGTCAGGTTTGCTTACTACTACTTACTGCATATTTATGACTTCGCTACGGAAGCTATTGCTGACACTACAAAAAAGCAGCTTTTAACTAAGAATGTGTTGACTGGGAATAATAGCAAAATTCCGTGATGTGCTGACAGCTTTTTAGTTACACCTATAAATGCTGCACAGCTAATTAGTATGCTGAAATATTGGCGATATCTAGCCAATATCATACATATAGCCGGAAACAGGGCAGAAAAAACAGGTTTAAACCTACCTAATTTTAGGAGTTTGAGCATCTGTTTTTATCCTAGCTTCCTTGTCGATTGCTATAGATATTCCCTCAATTTCTTCACAATACTAGAGGGAAAATACCAAGCATTATACCGAAAAAATTCATATTCAATTAGCTATCCAAGGCTAATTAGTTTTGCAGTTATCCAGCCTACTTATGGAGGTTTGACTATAACTGCAATACCCGAAGTTGCCCAAATTTTTCGTGAATGACAATTGGTAATAAATATGTCTCATTTTCTTAGTGAAGGCGAAACTTTCCAAAACTACAACTTGCAAGAAGGTAAGTTTTTAACATCTTTTCAAAGGAAGGCTTTGCTGAAAAGTTTACAAACTGATTTACAGCCAGAATATCGGCGACGGATTGAAATTATGTTGTTAGCTGATGTGGGTAAATCTCAAAGCCAAATCTGTGAAATTATCGGTTGTTCTCAGGAGATGGCGCGCTACTGGATTGGTTTGGCGGAAGCGGGTTTAGCACATAAATGGAATGAGCGTCCCATTGGTAGACCAAAAATTGTGAATGATCAGTATCTGGCTCGTTTGAGGGAGTTGGTGAGTAATAGTCCTCGTGATTATGGTTATGCATTTACTTATTGGACAGCCCAATGGTTAAGTAAACATTTAGCTAAAGAGTTTGATATCCAAATTAGCGATCGCCACATTAATCGCCTACTTAAACAAATGGGACTGTCAACCAAACGTAAAAGTTCCAGCCCACCAGAAACTTCACAAACACAGGATGCGGGGATTACCATTTGTGATTTGCAATCTAATACCAGACCTAATTTCCATTGGTCATTGAATCTCATGCAGACCAATAAATAATTATGTCTTGGAGGAGAGAAAATGACATCAGCTTTTTCCCCGGAATATTTAGCGCAACAACTGATTCTCAGCTTGGGTGAGTCGTTGTCAGAGCAAGAAATTGAAAGATGTTTAATTGGGGTGGAAATTGTTGAACCACCTGTAGCCAAGCAATTTTGGCAATCCGTAGGCGCACCCAATGGTATATATATCGTCCTGGGGGGTAAAGTTAGGCTTTTAGATGGGGCGAATAACTTAATTACTACCCTGACAGCAGGAGGATCATTTGGCGAACTGACTTTATTTACAGAGGAAAAATTTAGTCCTTATGTGGCTAGAGCTTCTGTGAATTTAAAACTTGCCTATTTTCCCCAAGCATCTTTACAAGAGGTGATCCGTAAACATCCTAGCATCCGCGATCGCCTGAAACAACGTGCTGAACTTTGGGATTTACTCTTGTTATGTTGCCATAGTGGCCTAGTGCCTGACAATGGCTCTGTAGAAGGAATACTCAAAGCTTTGGCTTTATTTGAGCGCCACAGTGTGGAAGGTGATTCCCTCCCGGTGACATTATTCCAAGATACCAAACTCTGGTTATTACATCAGGGAGAACTACAGCATAGTAATGGGCGCATATTAACACCGGGAAATATTTATGTATATCCCCAGCAGGAAGATTGGCGGGGGACTCAACCGACTCAGGTTTATAGCCTGAAAAATCCTCAGTGGCCACTTGCATTAGAACACTGGCCGGAATTGGCGCAGTTATTACCAGAACGCCAAGAGGCTAGAGAAAACACAGCCATAGAAGTAATTACTCCCAGGAGAACCAGAGAACTACCACCACCAGACCCGCAACCGAAAAAGAAGCAAAAACAAGCCTATTTCCCTAGTCCAAAGGTAAAAGCTGGACATTGGTGGGGACGGTTAACTAAGCGGTATCCGTTTTTTGAACAACAAAGTGCTGCTGATTGTGGTGCTGCTTGCTTGGTGATGATTAGCCGCTATTGGGGTAAGCGCTTGAGTGTTAACCGACTGCGGGATTTAGCTAATATTAATCGCACCGGTGCGACACTGCGGGGTTTAACAACGGCGGCGGAAAGTATTGGTTTTACTACCCGTCCGGTGAAAGCTAGCTTAGATAAATTAGCACAACAAACTCTACCGGCGATCGCCCACTGGGAAGGTAAACACTACATTGTTGTTTATGAAATCGGCAAAAAGCACGTGATTGTTGGTGATCCGGCTGTGAGTCAACGCACCCTCACCCATGCTGAATTTAAAGCGGGTTGGACTGGTTACGCCTTGTTATTACAACCCACAGCTTCACTCAAGGAAACTGAAGAATCAAATACGCAGTTTTGGCAGTTCTTGGAATTAGTTAAACCCCATTCTAAAGTGCTGCTAGAAGTTTTTATGGCTTCAGTGTTTATTCAGATATTTGGATTAGTTACGCCGCTATTAACTCAGTTGTTATTAGACAGAGTTTTGGTGCAGCGTAGCACTCTGACATTAAATGCTGTGGGTTTTGGGTTGTTGATTTTTGGCTTGTTCAGCGTTGTGATTAATGGATTGCGGCAATATCTGCTAGATCACACCGCCAACCGCATTAGCATCGCCCTATTGGTAGGTTTTATTAAACACACCTTCCGCTTACCTTTAGCCTATTTTGAGTCGCGCTACGTTGGTGATATTATTTCCCGCGTCCAAGAAAACTATAAAATTCAGCGATTCCTGACGGGGGAAGCTTTATCCATCACTTTGGATTTGCTGACAGTGTTTATTTACGTGGGTTTGATGTTTTGGTATAGCCCACCAATGGCTTGGTTAAGTTTAACTATCATCCCACCATTCTTTATTTTGGCACTGGTGGCAACTCCATTTTTTCGGCGGATTAATCGGGAAGTTTTTAATGCTACCGCTAGCGAAAATAGTTATCTGATTCAATCCCTCACAGGTATTAGCTCAATTCGCTCAATGGCAATTGAACAAACAGTGCGCTGGCATTGGGAAGAGCTATTAAATAATGTGATCAAAAAAACTTTTGCGGGGCAGATTATTAGTAATAAGATGCAGCTTTTTAGCTCCGGGATTGAAACGCTAATTACTACTGGTTTGCTGTGGTTTGGGTCATGGCTAGTGATTCAAAATGAACTAACAATTGGACAGTTAGTTGCTTTTAATATGTTGTTGGGTAACATCATTCGCCCTTTTCAAAGGTTGGTGGTTTTGTGGAATCAATTCCAAGAGGTTGTGATTTCTACCGAACGCATTAATGATGTTTTGGAAGCGGAACCAGAAGAAGATTTGCACCACAAACCCCGGCAATTTTTACCGAGATTAGAAGGTCATATTCAGTTTGAAAATGTAACTTTCCGCTATCACCCAGAAAGCGATATTAATGTCCTACAAAATCTCAGTTTTGAAATTCTACCTGAGCAGACTGTGGCGGTGGTGGGGCGTAGTGGTTCTGGGAAAACAACCCTCGCCAAGTTGATATTGGGGCTATACCTGCCGACGGATGGCAAAGTATTAATTGATGCCCAAGATGTGACTAGTATTTCTTTACGATCGCTGCGATCGCAAATCGGATTAGTAGATCAAGATACCTTCTTGTTTGGCGGTACAATCCGCGAAAATATCACTATTGCTCACCCAGAAGCTAGTTTAGAGGAAATTATTGACGCTGCAACTTTAGCAGGAGCCGATGAATTTATCAAGCTCATGCCTGCTGGCTACGAAACCCAAATTGGTGAAGGTGGGGGAATGTTATCTGGTGGACAACGCCAACGGCTGGCGATCGCCCGTGCATTACTGGGAAATCCCCGCCTATTACTCTTAGACGAAGCCACTAGCCACCTAGATTCCGAATCTGAGCGCATTATCCAAAATAACCTCAAAACTATTCTCAAAGGGCGCACCAGCCTAATTATTGCCCATCGCCTGTCCACAGTGCGTCATGCTGACCTGATCTTAGTTTTAGATCGCGGCTTACTCGTCGAAAGTGGGACACACGACGAATTAATCGCCAAAAAAGGTCATTACTTCTACCTGAACCAGCAACAACTGGCTCAAACAGTGCAAACAGCCTGAAAAAGAGGCAGGGAAGTGTGGGGAGTGTGGGAAGTGTGGGAGGTGTGGGGAGTGTGGGAGGTGTGGGGAGTGTGGGAGGTGTGGGAAGTGTGGGAGGTGTGGGGGGAAAGATTGTTACTTCTCAATACCTAATACCCAATCCCCAGTCCCCAGCGATGCACTGAGCCTGTCGAAGTGTCCCCAGTCCCCAATCCCCAATCCCCAGTCCCCAGTCCCTGTAGAAAATAAACTGTGGAATTAATTATTATGCCAAACCCATCTGAAAACATCTCATTGGTACTTGCAAAACCAAAGCAAGACCAAAGTAATCATCTGGAAAACTCTGGTGCTGTTGTTCAATATCAGACAGAGTTAGAAACGCAAACT
This sequence comes from Nodularia chucula CCY0103, assembly GCF_963923915.1. Taxonomy (NCBI): domain Bacteria; kingdom Bacillati; phylum Cyanobacteriota; class Cyanophyceae; order Nostocales; family Nodulariaceae; genus Nodularia; species Nodularia chucula. Next base: position 9,215 of record NZ_CAWUOL010000109.1, read on the forward strand.
AATGATTGGTTTTACGGTACAGAAGAACTGCTAGATGCTTTACCAAGACTCTGGACACGTTCCATGCTGTACTTCCTAGTGGGATTTACTGCGATTATTTTACCTTGGTCGATGCTCACCAAAATTGATGAAACTGGAACCGCTAGAGGGCGTTTAGAACCTCAAGGAGCTACCCGTCAATTGGGAATTGCAGTTCCTGGTACTGTGAAGGCTGTCAATGTTCAGGAGGGGTCGATAGTCAAGGCGGGAGACATTTTGCTGGAATTGGATTCTGATGTCCTGCAAACAGAATTGCAACAAAGACAGACGCAATTGCAAGGATTAAGCGATCGCCAAGCCCAACTTAAGCTACTACAAAATCAATTGATGCTGGCGATCAATATCCAAGAACAACAAAATCAAGCCCAAAATTTAGAAAAAATGTCTCAAGTAAATCAGGCGCAGCAAAACCTGGATGCGAGACAAAGTGCGCTGAATTTACAAAGGTTAGAAAGACAGGCTTTAGTTGATCAAGCTCGGCAGAATATTAATTCTACTCAGACTGCTGAACAGTTAGTTAATAGTCGTTTTAATAGAGATGTCGCCGAAGTAGCTCGCTATCGTGAACTTTATGAACAAGGTGCAATTCCTCAAATTCAAGTTGTGGAGCTAGAAAAGACAGCAGAAGAAAGTCAACGTTTGCACTTACAAGCCCAATCTGATGTCACCCAAGCACAACTGCGGTTAAGAGAAGAAATGAGCCGCTATCAGGCCACAATGAGTCAAATTGTAGCGGATATTGAGCAAGCCAAACTACGGCTACAAGAACAGCAAAGCAGTTATCAAAGCGTTGTTCAAGCAGGTAAATTAGCACTGCTGAGAAGCCAAGAGCAACTCAAAGATATGGAAAGTCAAATTACTAGCCTGGATTCAGAAATTTCTCAAACCAAGAGCCAGATTTCTTCCTTGGAGATTCAGTTACAACAACGCATAGTGCGATCGCCTATAGATGGCATAGTTTTTGAGTTACCAGTTCGCAAACCAGGGCCTGTAGTCGAACCAGGACAAATCATCGCCCAAATTGCCCCTCAAGGTAGTAAATTGATCCTCAAAGCTCAGATACCCAGCCAAAACAGTGGTTTCTTAGAAGAAGGAATGCCAGTTAAAATCAAATTTGATGCCTATCCTTACCAAGATTATGGTGTGACAGAAGGGCGTGTAAACTGGATAGCACCTAACTCTAGAGTCCAGTCCAATAACCAAGGTAGTATAGATACTTTTGATTTAGATATCACCCTAGATCAACCTTATGTACAGGCTGGTAATCAACAAGTGAACCTACTCCCCGGTCAAACAGCCACCGCAGAGGTAGTTATTCGCCAGCGTCGAGTCATTGATTTCATCTTAGATCCCTTCAAAAAATTGCAACAAGGCGGTTTAGAACTTTAGAAATTAATGAAATAGACACCTAATATGATCAATTTTGTGGGGTGGGCATCTTGCCCATCCTGAGATAGTGATTATCTGAAATGTGCAAATTTAATTGGTCTTAATTAAAATATTAAAACTACCATTAGATAGAGACAATAAACAATATAGCAAGCAAAGATAATTAATAAGATACCGACTAATTAACAGCCACAAAACTTTTTTAATTAGTCATTAATTGGAGGACTTCAAATATGTCAAATATTTTAAAAGTTTCGGCTAATGACATTATTTACTATATAAAAATGGCTTGCCAAATACCTGGAATATTAGAGGCGATCGCCAGCCAGAGAATTATAGCCGAAGCCGCCGAAAAAGCAGGGATAGAAATCACCACAGAAGAACTGCAAACAGCCGCAGATAATCTCCGCCTAGCTCACCAACTACTCAAAGCAGAAGACACTTGGAGTTGGTTAGAAAAACATCATCTTTCCCTCGATGACTTAGAAGAAATCGCCAAAATAAACCTCACATCCTCCAAACTAGCCAATCATTTATTTGCAGACCAAATCGAACCATTTTTTTATGCTCACCAACCCAAATATTTTGGAGCAGTCACCTATGAAGTTATCTTAGATGACGAAGATTTAGCCTTAGAACTATTTTATGCTCTCCAAGAAGGTGAAATTAGTTTCCAAGAAATCGCGCGTCAATACATCCAAAATCCCGAAACCAGACGTGCTGGTGGATATCAAGGAATCCGCCGCCGTACAGAATTTAGACCAGAGATTGCAGCCGCAGTTTTTGCTGTTACACCTCCACAAATTCTTAAACCCATCATTACACCCAAAGGAGCGCATATCATCGCCGTAGAAGAAATAATTAAACCAGAATTAGATGAAAACTTGCGTTTTCAAATTATGGGAGACTTCTTTACAAATTGGTTACAGCAACAAATAGCCACCGTTGAAATTGTTACCAATCTTCAAGAAAATGTGACTTTTCCAACAACCAATAGTCTACTTAAACCAGCATAAGTAGAAAAGCGTATATAGCAGTTCCCATGCTCGTGAGGTACAAAGTTTTTTAGTTTTAGGGAACAGGGAACAGGGAATAAATTGGTGTGTACTTCATCAGACTGGGAAAGGCTATATCATTACAAGTTCGTAGTGAGGACTTTAGTCCTCACTTCCAGATACTACAAGGCTTTAGTTCTGAATTAAGGGCTAAAGCCTTGTAATTAACTTCGCAATATGCTAAAGCAAGTATACAAACCTGGATAAAGCTTGTAAAATTGCAAGACTGGAATAATTTTACAGATGTTCAAGCTACTGTACCTTTTGCACCTGACCAAGTTAAAAACTTCGTCATTCGCCATCTTAAATTCCGTAAAATTCAACTTAAAGTTGATCATAAAAAACCCGATTTTTATATACTATCTCAGGGAGTTAAGATAGACTAAAACCGGGTGAAAATTTGTAAAATAATATATTCAGCAATTAAAATTGCAAAGGCGTAAATATATCGTCCGAATGCGGATTAAGGTAAGGGCGTTGCAATTCAATTTCCAGCATAGAGAAATGTTTGAGAATAGATGCTAACCTACCTGCTGGCGTATCATTTTCTTGCTCCCAGACATCAAGCAAAGCATTCGCAATAATTTGACAACGATTCATTCCAAAACTTTCACGCTCTGTAAACTTGCTACTTGGTTCTTCAGCCAGAGCTAACCCTGGCGCTAGTAATTTAGTAAACAAAGGCACTACATCACCAAAATGTGATTGATTTTCTGTATACACCCTCTCTAAAACTGGGCGGACAACTTCATAATGATGTTTATCAAAGTAAAGCACTCCTGAGTCACAACGTCCATAATCTGAAGGATTATAAAGTGCTTTAAATGTGAAAGAAATTGGCAGAGCATTGAGTTGGGTAGTCAAATCATTCATCACAGCAACTGCACCATCTGGGGATAAATTAAAGTAGATGCGGACTATATCTTGATCGCCATGACTAGCTGCATTACCAACTGCCATATAGAACCCATTCTGCACCACATTTTTAGGCAATTTAATCTCCACTAAATTGCCCACAGTCACAGTTTTATCTTGTGGCTGTAAGTGAATATCGCGCTCAATGTGCAGAGTTAAACCACCCTTATGTACTGCTAAAGCGCCGTCTATTTCTTCTTTCACTACTAGCCAATTTTCGCTGAAGTAGCCCTCACCTTTATTGCTTTCATGTAAGCGATCATAAAAATTGATATCTACACCCAAAAAACTATTGTTTTCTAAGTCTTGATTCAAGTCAATATTTGTTGATTCTCCATCTGATGTCAGATGTAGATCCTTTTTTAAAGAACCATTGTAATAGACACCATAAAGAAAGCTACGCAGTTGTACAGCTAAATATTTGTTTTGCAGATCTAAAGGTAGTCTTGTGAACCGGGAAATTGCTTGTTCATTTAATTCTACGCTTTTATATTTGGGGTGCTTAATAGAATAATGGGAAACAATTTCCACCTGATGAATAATATCTTCTATTGATGTTTGCAATGGTTCTGGAATAGCAGCTAGTTGAGTTTGTAGCGAATCTAATAGTTGCATAAGAGATTACCTGTAAATTAAGAAAATGGGTAAAAAGGCCATGAATCGCAGATGTGCAAGGGAGGGAGACGAAATTAGCTAGTCCTATTGGTTATGTAGTGTGCAGAGCAAATTTATAGGCTTTAGCGTACGGGTGAATATTTGGTGGGAGTCAAATCTGAAGCATCCATACCGAAAATAGTTGGGATAGATGGTTCTGGACGACACAATAAACTCTTAGCCACTTGCAGCATACTGATACCTGGATTACCAAAGGTTTTTTCATGCTGGAGTGTGGCTTGAATGGATTGAATTAAGCCTAAACCGCAAAACTGCACTACTCGCCGTAAGAAATCGGGACGATGCTGTAAAACTTCGGGAAATTCAGCCAAATAAGCCTGAACCAGTGCAGCAAGTGAAGGACGGAGTGATTGTAAAGGGGTTGTCGCCAAGCGTAAAGACTCTTCAATTTCCATTCCTTTACCGACAACGACGCTATATAGCCACAATTGCAGGTAACTGGCGAGTAATGATCCTAAATCGTTAGCGGGATCTCCCCAAGAGCAACGTTCCCAGTCAATTAATCGAATCATGCTTTGATCTGAGGAGGAGCTATTTAAATTCACATCTTCCCAATTTAAGGAAAGCAAAATATTGTTCAGCTTCATGTCGTTATGAGTCAAACAGCAGGGAGTATAAGAACTACCCAACTCTGCGATCGCCTGACCCAAACTATCATAACGTTGATATAGGGCAAAGAATTTTAACCCATCAGCAGGAACAGTGCCAAAAATTTCCGGCGTTAGTCTATTGATGCGCTGATTTATTTTTGCAGCCTGTTGACTCGATGCATCCCCAGAATTTTCAAAGAATTGCCGATACTCTGGAAGTTCAATACTAACGCGATGAATCGATCCTAGAATAGTTCCGATTTTTGTTGCCACTGCTGTAGGAAAAATATTTTCCTTAGCATAGAAATCCGCTACATCTCGGTATTGATTGAGATAGTTAAAAATAATAATTGAATTTTCTGGGTCAAAATGTACCACTTCCGAAATCAAAGGACGTATATAGTTAAGTTCAGGGTTTTTTTGCAAAAACTCATGAATTTGCAATTCCTGCACAAACTCCCCCGCAGCTTTTCCTTCTCGGTTGTGGCGCTCTTGCTTAACTAAAAGTTGCTTCCCCTCTGATAATGTCAGTAATAAATTAAAGTTTTTCGCAGGTTTTAATTCAATATTACTCGATGAACGTTCTGCTTCATTACAGAGTCCCAGAGGAATTAGGTAATCAAAAACATTTTGATAGCTTAATAAAAATGGCATGGCGTTAAATACTCCTCAGTAACGTGAAAACTTGTTGTTGGTTAATCAAAAAACTGTAGAACCACAAGATTCCTATCCAAGCATTGATTACACACAACATTTTCTTAGTCATCATGTGGATTTGACTTTAATAATTAAAAAGGTACAAACTGGACAGGTGCAAAGTTAAACTGGTATACATTCATAAATGACTGTGCTAGAGACGTAATACTGTAGATAGCAAATGCTGATAACATAAAATCCATCAGGGTGTAAGTAAACTTCAGCATTTGATAAAATGCCTGGTCAATTACATATTCATTGCCCCCATATACAGATATAAAATACATATCTGTTATTTCGATAAAAAAGCTTTCTGAGTTAGTAAAGCTCAATTCTGAAATTACAATTCCTGCCATTTACTTGATACCTACGCAAATTATTGATTGATGGGTTATCACAAAATGAGTAGCATCTGAAAACTTAGTCAACTCATGCGCTATTTTGGCTGAAGCCAAACTGTTATTTATTCCCCATAATTCACAACCACAAATTTAGATTTATGGAAATTACAGCAAATTTTATCTCAGTCCTGCTTCCGTGATTTCAGCCGTTTAATTGAGCTTTGCCGCACCCCAAAATGTACACAAAATATTGATAATTTTAAGATGTGTACTTTATTAGGTTCCAAATGCTGTTATTCAACTAATTGAAGGATTTTAAGGATTGTGAAAATGTTGGTAAATTAGTAGCTCCTCGTTTACATTTTTTGATCTAGATTTAAGTTTCAATTCACTTGTCGAATTACATCATATATTTTTCAATTTGGCTGACTCTCATTGATTCAGATAATAATCAGCAATTCTATATAATTTGTGAGATTTGATGTTTTAATTTACTTTGGGTTTTCAGATTTCATATCAGATAGAACTGCTTAGTTATGACCTTGAATCTCAAGACAGCCATCAAGATTAATAGTTAACTACAAAGCTAGTAGAAACGACGTACTTTACTATATGACTTGGCTACATAAGTAGCATAACCAATGCCATAAGTACCGACAAATGTTCCAGCCAATGCAGTTAATGTAACTATGCCTCCGACAACGTTATATTGACCCTTAGAACTAGACTCTACGTCGCTGAGTTCATTGAGAAAGCTTTCGGAATCGTGGAACAGTTCAGAGCCAGTAGCGTAGAGTTGAGAAAGAGTGATATTTGCCATGATGTACTCCTAAAAGACTTGTGAAAACTTGTTGTAGTTAAGATGAAGCGGGTGTCTAGTCGGCTCTTCGGGACTATTGGTAATCAGAGAAATGCCTTTTTACCTTTAATCCCTGAAGAGCCATCAAGATTAGAAGTTGGCGCTGAATGACTTAGCTAACACAGTCACATGACCAATTGCATATACACTGACAAATGCTTCACTCAACTTCATCAATGTTGTAGGATCGCTGACAGCACCTTTACCGCCGAATTGTCCACCAGAGATGGAATCGACATCGCTAAATTCATTTAAAAAGCTTTCAGAATCGTTGAACAATTCAGAACCAGCAGCGTGTAGTTGAGAAAGTGTGATATTAGCCATGATGTACTCCTAAAAGACTTGTAAGGACTTTGAAAAATCAAACTGAAGATTGCTGAGATTAGCTAGATTACAGGGATTATTGGTAATCACAAAGGTTGATGTTAACCACATAGATGCTTTTTACCTTTAATCCCTGAAGAGCCATCAAGATTAGAAGTTGGCGCTGAATGA
>NZ_CAWUOL010000110.1:0-16168 GCF_963923915.1 Nodularia chucula CCY0103
CCACCAAGCTTGGTACTTCCGGGGGAATGCGCTAGGGAATTTAGAACGCTATGAACAAGCGATCGCATCTTATGACAAAGCCCTGGAACTTAAACCTGATTACCACCAAGCTTGGCTCAACAAGGGGATTGCGCTAGGGAATTTAGGACGCTATGAAGAGGCGATCGCATCTTATGACAAAGCCCTGGAAATTAAACCTGATGATCACCAAGCTTGGCTCAACCGAGGTGCTGTGCTATGTGATCAACTACAACGCAATGAACAAGCGATCGCATCTTATGACAGAGCTTTGGAATTTAAACCTGATGACCACCAAGCTTGGGAAAATCGGGGGATTGCGCTAGGGAATTTAGGACGCTATGAAGAGGCGATCGCATCTTATGACAAAGCCTTGGAATTTAAACCTGATAATCATTACGCTTGGAACAACCGGGGGATTGCGCTAGGGAATTTAGGACGTAATGAAGAGGCGATCACATCCTTTGAAAAAGCTTTGGAAATTAAACCTGATAAACACGAAGCTTGGGAAAATCGGGGGAATGCGCTAGGGAATTTAGGACGCTATGAAGAGGCGATCACATCTTATGACAAAGCCTTGGAATTTAAACCTGATAACCATTACGCTTGGAACAACCGGGGGATTGCGCTAGGGAATTTAGGACGCTATGAAGAGGCGATCGCATCTTATGACAAAGCCTTGGAATTTAAACCTGATAACCATTACGCTTGGAACTACCGGGGAATTGCGCTGGGGAATTTAGGACGCTATGAACAAGCACTTGCATCTTTTGGAAAAGCTTTGGAAGTTAAACCTGATTTCCATGAAGCTTGGTTCTACCGGGGGATTGCATTAAGACAATTGGGTAGGCTCAAAGAAGCATTTGCCAGTACTAGTAAAGCTAGTGAGATTAACCCTGACTTTGTTATGGCTCAGGCAAAGCAAAATGTTGTCAGTGTACTCCAAAAATTGGGATGGAATAAATTAACCCAATTTTTTAAAGGCCTATTAAGAAGGAAAGTAAATTAAATGCCAGAAACAATTAATATTGAACAAGCAGTATTGAATTATTTACGTATTCTCTCAAATGAGAAGCAACAAGAAGTTTTAGATTTTGTGGAATTTCTTGTCCAAAAAACCGCAAATCTCCGGCAATTAGACAGAGAAGATTCAGATTTCGTTATTACAACAAATCCTCAACAGCAACAACGGTTCTCTCTTCAAGAAATTGCTAGGCTACCTGTGGCAGAACGGCACAAAATACTAGAACCTTTTATTGCGGCCACAGCCGAAGATTTTTTGAATGACCCGGAATTAAAAGAGTTTGCCGTTTTGGATGGTGAAGACTGGGAAATGGAAAATGACTAATCTTCAAAATGGTGAGATTTGGTTAGTGCAACTTGATCCAACCAAAGGACAAGAAATTCAGAAGACTCGCCCTGCTGTTGTAATTAGTTCTGATATTTTCAATTCTATACCAATGCGAATTATTATTCCTATAGCAACATGGCAACCTAAATTCCAAAATCGCCCTTTCATGATTCCTATCCAGAAAAAAGATGAAAATGGGTTAGACTCTGACTCAGCAGGTAATGTGTTGCAAGTTCGTAGTGTAACAACACAGAGATTTGTCAGGTGTTTAGGAAAAGTCTCAACAGCCGTTAAACAAGAATTATTAAATGGTTTAATTATCTGTATTGATTACGCTCCGGAAAGCAATGATTGAGCAGGAGCGTTTATGTAAAATTCGCTCAACTTTCAATAAAATAGACAATCCAGAAACTCTACCATACCGAATAACTGCATTCAGACTGCGTAGGTAGGCTTTGTCTGTGTAGCCCCAGACTTCTAGTATGAGGGTTCTGAAGTTACAATTTCCCCAAAAATACAGATTGCTTCCCCCAAAAGAAAGAGCTTGCACACCAAACCCTGTTGTAAAATGGACATAAGTACACTTTCGGGGGACCATTTACTGGTCAGAAACGCCTATAGAAACTATTTTTGGCAATCTTCAAGGACTAAAATCTAGTCACCTGAAGCAACTACAGCGATTGTACCACCAGCGCATCCCAGGCGATCGCATCACCACGCCTGAATTTTCCCAGCGTCTGGCAGCAATTAGCACAGAAATCAATCAGCCTGTTTGTGCCTACCTCAACCGTCGTGGACAAGTGATGCGTGTCGGAGTCGGTACACCACGCCAAACCCAAATTCCACCGCTAGAATTGCCCCGTTATGGTGCAGAACGTCTGAGCGGTATTCGTTGTATAGCTACTCATCTCAAGCCAGAACCGCCCAATGAATCAGCACTGACGGCGATGGCGTTGCAACGCTTAGATGCTTTGGCAGTGATAAATATTACTGGGACAGGATTTACAAAGCGTGGTGGTGGTTCCACTGGGTACGTCAAAGAAACTTATTTGGCTCATCTAGTATCAAGTAGCAAACACCTCGTATCAACTCCGCAATTGGCAATCAGTGATGAAAAGTCCCTGGCGCAAGACTCAGCCTTATACTCTAGTATATCTCCGCCTATGAGTTTAGATATGCTGTCACAGCATGATTTTATCGACTTGGTGGAAGGTATAGAAGCACAATTCCAACGGGAGTTTGTCGCCCAGGAAGTAGATGCTGACCATGACCGGGTATTGATTGTGGGTGTAATTACTGAAAAAACTACCCCGCAACGATTTCAAGATACCATCCTAGAATTAGCCAGATTAGTGGATACGGCTGGCGGAGATGTATTACAAACATTACAACAAAAGCGATCGCGCATTCATCCCCAGACCGTAGTTGGTGAAGGTAAAGTTGAAGAAATCGCCCTCACAGCCCAAACCCTGGGAGCGAATCTCGTTGTCTTTGACCGCGACCTCTCACCCGCCCAAGTGCGTAACTTGGAAAGAAAAATTGGTGTCCGGGTCGTTGACCGCACCGAAGTGATTTTAGATATCTTTGCCCAACGCGCTCAGTCCCGTGCTGGTAAATTACAAGTAGAACTGGCACAGTTAGGATATATGATGCCGCGACTCAGTGGCCGAGGTCTAGCTATGTCGCGGTTAGGTGGTGGTATTGGGACTCGTGGCCCTGGTGAAACGAAACTGGAAACAGAACGCCGGGCGATTCAAAAACGGATTTCTCGACTGCAACAAGAAGTAAACCAGTTACAGGCGCATCGTTCTAGGTTACGCCTGAGACGGCAAAATCAGGAAGTTCCCTCTGTGGCTTTGGTGGGCTATACCAACGCTGGTAAATCCACTTTGTTAAATGCTCTCACCAATGCCGAAGTTTACACAGCCGACCAGTTATTTGCGACTCTTGACCCTACCACCCGCCGTCTAGTAATTGCTGAGGGCGACACTGGTGCAACGCAAGAGATTCTACTCACAGATACAGTAGGGTTTATACACGAACTTCCTGCTTCCTTAATGGATGCCTTCCGCGCTACCTTAGAGGAAGTCACAGAAGCTGATGCTTTACTGCATTTGGTTGATTTATCCCATCCCGCTTGGTTGAGCCATATTCGCTCAGTTAGAGAAATTTTGGCACAAATGCCAGTAACTCCCGGCCCAGCACTGGTGATTTTTAACAAAATTGACCAAGTAGATAGTGCTACACTAGCTCTGGCTCAAGAAGAGTTTCCTTTGGCTGTATTTATTTCCGCCAGTCAGCGATTAGGATTAGAAACCCTACGCCAACGCCTGACCCAACTAATTGAATATGTTGTTGACACGCGATAGGTTAAGTTTTTCTCTGTCAAGCACAGAATCCCCTTATTTCCTAAAATCAAGAAGTATTAAATCTCATAGAAGACCTTATGGCTGCGAAAGTTGAAATTTACACTTGGAGTTCTTGCCCGTTTTGCATCCGCGCCAAAAGTTTGTTGAAGCAAAAGGGTGTTGATTTTAGCGAATATTGTATTGATGGAGATGAAGCAGCACGGGGTAAAATGTCCGAGAGAGCTAATGGCAGACGTTCACTACCCCAAATTTTTATTAATGATTACCATGTTGGTGGTTGTGATGATATCTACGCTTTAGAAAGTCAAAGTAAGCTGGATGAGCTTCTAGCTTCTAGGAATAGCGCATAGATAGAGATAATTACAGCAGTTTTGATTGAGATCAACTACGGATTTATCTGTGGTTGATTCTTTTTTCAGAGACAACGATTACTTGATGCTAATTAAGCTAAGGTAATTTCAGAAATCCCGGTGATTAAGGCAAACAAAGTGAAACTGGCTTTTATTATTGATCCTATCCATCAGCTTGACCCATGTCATGATACTAGCGTTGCTTTGATGGAAGCAGCACAAATCTTAGGACATGAAATTTGGGTAACTCAGGTGAATTTACTGGGTGTAGTAGATAGCAAGGCTTGGGGGATCTTACAGCAGGTGGAATTGGTTCCTGTGCAGTTAGTGGAGGGACGGTGGATTGCAGCTAATCCTTGGTATAAATTGAGCGCTCCCTGTTTTACTTCTCTAGAATCAATGGACGCTGTGTTTATGCGAACAGATCCACCTGTGAATGATTCTTATCTCTATGCTACTTATATTCTCGACTGTATTGACGAAAATAAAACTCTTGTAGTTAACAGTCCTAGCGGTATCAGAGGGGCAAATGAAAAAATGTATGCTCTTCAGTTTACCAAAGCAATTCCAGAAACTATTGTCAGTGCAGATAAGGAGTTTATTGGCAAGTTTGTAGAGGCTAAGGGAGCAGCAATTATTAAACCATTGGGTAATAAGGCTGGGGAAGGGATTTTATTTTTACAAGCAGGCGATCGCAATTTTAATTCTATTGTGGAACTCAGTACACTCCGTGGTCGATTACCAGTCATGGTACAAACTTATTTACCAAAAGCTAAAGAAGGAGACAAGCGGATTATCCTCCTGAATGGAGAACCAATTGGGGCGCTGAATCGCCTTTCTAGTGGTAGCGACTTTCGGAATAATATGGCCGCAGGTGGTACTGTTGCTCAAACCACAATTACCCCCAGAGAGTATGAAATCTGTACGGAATTAGCTCCAAAATTACGTCAAGATGGCTTAATTTTTGTCGGTATTGATGTCATCGGTGGTTATCTAACAGAAGTTAACGTCACCAGTCCTACTGGCATTCGTGAAATTGACCGCCTAGATGGAACTCGCTTAGGGGAGCAGGTGATTTCATGGATTTCTCAAAGATTATGAGTCACGATGCTTAAACCCCCATAAAGAAATGACCGAATAAATTCGGTCGTAAGTTTTTTATTAAGAACATTCTCAGACTAGAAATTTTCGCTAAAAATTCTCGTCCCCAGCTATTAATTCCGTGGTGTACGGCGATTTCGGAGAAAGTCGGGAATATCTAAGCCAGTTTTTTCTTTAGGTTCTGCCACTGGTGTGGAGGGATTAACTGCTGGTTGCTGTGGCGTTGGCCGTTTGGGAGTGGGATTGACTCTAGCATTAGTGGCGGTTTGGGGCGCTGCTACTGGTATTTCACCTGTAAATCCGGTAGCAATTACAGTGATTCTCACCTCACCTTGCAGCCTGTCATCAATTACCGCCCCAAAAATAATATTGGCGTTGGGATCAACTACTTCATATATGGCTTCGGCGGCCGCATTCACTTCATGTAACGTCAGATCACTACCACCAGTAATATTAAATACGACTCCTCTAGCTCCTTCAATAGAACATTCTAATAAAGGTGAAGAAATAGCGGCGATCGCCGCTTCTCTCGCTCTTGATTTCCCAGAACTTACACCTATACCCATTAATGCCGATCCCGCATCTGCCATCACTGCTCTGACATCGGCAAAGTCAACATTTACCAAACCAGGGATGGTAATAATATCAGAAATTCCTTGTACCCCTTGACGCAACACATCATCTGCATAGCGGAAAGCTTCTTGTACAGGGGTTTGCTCTGGTATTACCTCCAGTAATTTATTGTTAGGAATAATAATTAGCGTATCTACTCTACTTTTTAATCCTTCAATACCTTGTTCTGCTTGAGTGGTGCGACGACGGCCTTCAAACACAAATGGACGTGTCACCACACCCACAGTCAAAGCACCCATTTCTTTAGCCACTTCTGCCACAATTGGGGCTGCACCCGTCCCAGTACCGCCTCCCATCCCAGCAGTGATAAATACCAAATCAGCCCCTTCTAAAGCCGTAGCAATCTCATCTCGTGATTCTTCCGCAGCTTTTTGACCAATAGCAGGATTACCACCAGCACCTAAACCCCTTGTGAGTTTCTGTCCAATTTGTAAACGACTAGGCGCACCAGCCAAAGTCAAAGCTTGAGCATCGGTATTGATTGACCAAAATTCTACGCCTGAGACATCAGACTCAATCATTCGATTAACTGCATTTCCACCACCACCACCGACACCAATCACTTTGATGTTGGCAACCCTACCTGGAACTATTTCACCAATACGGCTATTTTCCGTAGACATTTTTTTACTATCATGGTTTTGTCCAAAGTTCAGCCCAGAATTATTAAAGGGGTTAGTCGAGTTGACTGCGAGCGGAAGCCCCTGCTGTCCCACAGATTGGGTGTTTTTGTAGGTAAGCCCTTGGTTATTATCAAGTGTCATTAGATTTTAGAGAGGTAGATAAACGACTTATTCAGGTGTAATTCACCAGAACCTCCGAGTCGAGGAAGCCCCTGGTTGGAGAAATGAAGTTTCTGATCTAAGAGTCAACTATAGTGAGACACTGCCCAAAAAATTTACGGGACTGTTCTTTATTGTTATCACGAACAACATTGTTCATGAAAAAGTTTACTCTGATATCAGTTTCAGGTTGCCGTGCTGGAGGTCATAGCACAGCTTATTTTACAGAAGTATACCTAGTTTTAATTAAAGCTGATCTGTATAACTTCAACAGGATATTAATATTTTCTCTATTTTGTGGCTGATTTAAAACATAATCACCTCTATAATTTCTGGTTAATGATTAAAATGAGCAGATATCTCTCATTTGGCTAAATCAGTTCATGTGTACTGATGGAGAGGTCGGATTTCTCAAATCAATATATTTTATTTGACTAGAATCCATTTTGGCAGATAGAGATCGCATTTGTGCGAGAACTTTGATTTGTTCGGTTAGCTGAGAACTAAATCCACCAAGATGTACATTCCCTAGTTCTGTTGTCAAAATCAGATTGGTGGGATCTTGCCAATCAATTTCTGTGATTTTTACTGGGCTTTGATTTAATATTGGATACATTTGGCTCCAATGGGAACGATATTGTTCTGGTGAGCCAACAATTTTTAGGGTCGGTAGTTGGAGGCTGGGATTGACTAATTTGTATTTCTCTAAGGGAATTACCACCCCAGTAGCATCTAATAAATCGCCAGATGACTGTTTTTCGGGACTCTCAACTATGGCCACTGGTATCCTTTCCTGAATTTCGATATTTAATCCAGGAGGAAAAAGGCGGCGATTAACATTTGCTTGTGCAATGGTCGGTTGTTCCATCAAAGAGTTGGCGATCGCATGGGGTTGAATCCGCCATAAAGACTGAGGATAAGATATCACCAGTAATGATTCAATCACCGACTCCGGCAGGACTTGATCCCCCGATTTGATCACAATTTGCTCAGGAGTATTTAGCAACCATATCGGTTGCACTGCCACCCATAACAAACCACCAGCCAGGCCACTCAGGGCAGCAGTGCGCCAAAGAGCCTGAATTATTCTCATTTGCTGTTGCCGACGGATTTTTTGCCGGCGCTGGGCTAAATCTTTTTGGGAAACTGATACTATACCAGCCATTCAAACCTCTGTTTCCTTGCAGTCAAATTATCAAATAGGCTCGGAACATTTAGATTAATTAATCAACTTCTCAGTATGGATTAATCTTTTTGCTCTAGATGCTTGGCGAATTTACATTCAATTTATGCGTATTCCAGTCCGATAATTCCTCAGTAGATGGTCAGAAAAATTAATACCTTTGTGATGATGACGGCTGTACAGCCGAGTCCAACGTCAGACAAAAGAGATTAAGCTCTATATTAACTGAACCCCACTTGATTGATAGACAAGAGTCCTGGAAGGTTGCTGGATCTGAATGTTCCATCAACAGCATCATCTGAGCCAGAACCACTGAAATTTGAGATTGATGAGTTAAGAATTATGAAGAAGAATAAATTTTTAATTCAACCTCCAAAACTTTTTTTAGCTTACCAACTCAAGGAGCGATCGCCTTCCAATACATCATGATTATCTTCCTCAACGCCATCATTCTCCAATGCTGCTGCTGGCAAAATCCCTAAAAATGCTTTCAGTCTCATCCGTTCAATATAAGGCCAGCCACCTTCAGACTCAATATCTTTGAGCAAAGAATATAATTTCTGGCGATTATCAGGCAAACTTTCTTGAAAAGCACTATCCCGAATGTCTCGATGTAACTGTTCTAAGTGCCTTAATAAGGTTAAAAGAGCGACACTATCGCCTTCAGCCAGTTTAGCTACATCATGCACCGCCGTGGCGATCGCTTCTAATTTTGCCGATAAATTTCCTGATTCCAAATCATTACCCTGAGTCATGCAACTATCTCCATCTAAATGAGGCCTACTCAAATTTACCGAAGATTCTCCGTTTTTATTCGTGATCAGAGATTTTGCTGTGCATAAATCTATAGATAGACAAGAATAACAACAACCTTCATCAGCCAAGATTCAGTTATAGAGAAAGTTTTAGCCCTAGTTTTATTTTCCCAACACCAACAACCCTAATCCCTACTACAAGATAATTATCACCTCCATAACACCCTCAAAGAGAGTTAAATATAATCAAGTATTTTTACATCAGACAAGAGAGCTTTGATCTTGAGTTAAAAAAAATCGTATGATTTGGCTAATTTCCCTATAACGCAATGGACCGTATCTGTATGTAATGGCAACAAGTCAGATCATACAGAACCATTTGGGCAACACTGAAAATGCCACAGGCATTAATTCGACAACTTAGATATTAAATTTTGAGATTGAGGTTGACATGAGGTATCGCGCTTTAATTGTTGCATTCTTGGCTGTATGCCTGGGACTATTAACTGCTTGCAGTGATGCTCCCACTGCTTCCAATGGTAGAGATGTACTGAGTTACGAACAAATTCGTGGCACTGGTTTGGCTAACAAATGCCCCCAACTGACAGAAACCAGTCGTGGTTCAATTCCCCTTGACTCCAGCCAATCCTACGCAATCAGAGAACTTTGTTTAGAACCAACCACCTTCTTTGTCAAAGAAGAACCTGCTAATAAACGGCAAGTTGCAGAATTTGTACCTGGAAAATTGTTGACCAGATACACTTCTACCATTGACCAAGTACAAGGAGACCTAAAAGTTAATCCAGATAACAGCTTGACCTTTGTAGAAGCTGATGGTTTAGACTTCCAAGCCATCACCGTTAAACTTCCTGGTGGTGAATCAGTACCTTTTCTCTTTACCATCAAAGATTTAGTTGCTCAAACACAACCTGGTTTGACCAGTATCAACACCTCGACAGATTTTGAAGGTACTTTCAAAGTTCCTTCCTACCGTGGTGCTTCTTTCCTAGATCCTAAAGGTCGTGGTGTAGTCACTGGCTATGATAATGCCGTAGCTCTTCCCGCCCAAGCTGACGACGAAGAACTCACCCGTGCCAATGTTAAGCGTGTTGAAACTCTTGATGGCATCATTTCTTTACAAATAGCTAAGGTAGATAGCATTAGTGGTGAAATTGCTGGTACTTTTGAGAGCGAACAGCCATCTGATACTGATTTAGGTGCTGGTGAACCCAAAGAAGTCAAAATTCGAGGTCTATTTTATGCGCGGGTTGAACCAAATCGTGCATAACCACTCTGGAATGATTTTGTAAATTATTCATTTTGTTCTCAATACTCTACCCATTTGTTTCCTTTGATGTGGAAGCAGATGGGTTTTTTTATAGCTGGGGAGTGGGGAGTGGGGAGTGGGGAGTGGGGAGTGGGGAGTAGGGAGTAGGGAGTAGGGAGTAGGGAGTAGGGAGTGGGGTAAAAGCCTTTTACTGATCTCAGGCATGATCTGAGTTTTGAACTTATGGAGAATAAATACCAATTAATTTTCAATAGAAAACTTCAAATTAATTTGATTAATCAAATACCAGTATTTTTACTGATAAAAATAAATTTCACCACTAGCAAAATTATGGAAACAAACTTATACGTGAAATTAATAAATGAGTAAAGTTAAGTACAATCTCGGTTTGTATATCGACCCATAATTCTATATTTTGTTTATATGTGGAGTCAAAATCCATAGAAATTAACAAACCTAAATAGCAATCCAAAACACCAATTGTACCTACTGGGATTTTGCTAAATTGTCAGAAAAAACAAGTCTTACGGGAAAATATGCTGATCTCTACTATATCTTTCTAAAAAGAAAAACATAAACTTTTCCTTGTAAGTTTGACAATTGCAAATTTTTTAAGCGGGTGTTCATTTAATTATTTTAATCAATAGATGTGGTGTTATGCCTACTACAATGCCTACTAAAACCAGCAACGAACTCAAGAATGAAATTTGGCAGTTATTGCGAGAGTATGAAAAATCTCGTTCAGAAGTTGTTCGGAACAAACTGGTAAAAATAAATTTTGGACTTGTCAGAAAAGAAGCCTACTACTGGATAAATCAATGCTCTGAAAGTTATGATGATTTAGTCCAAGTTGGTTACTTAGGTTTGATTCGGGCTATTGAAAAATTTGAAATGTCCAAAGGACACGCCTTCAGTTCCTTTGCTACTCCCTACATTCGGGGTGAGATTCAACACTATCTTCGAGATAAAGGCGTAACAGTCAGAATCCCTCGGCGCTATTTAGCAATACAACAGCAGGCTATAGGTGTATCACGAGATTTATGCGAAAAATATAATCGCCAACCTACAGAGTCTGAGTTATCAGCAGCATTGGATATTTCTCTAGATGAATGGCAAGAAATCAAACTAGCATGGGTGAATCGCTCCCCCCTGAGCTTGGATATTCCTATTGTAGATGGAGACGAAGGGGCTACCAGTCTGGGAGAACTAGTTCCTGATCCTAAATACCGCAGTTTTCAACTAGCACAAGAAGATCAAATTCGCCTGCAACAAGCACTGTTTCAATTAGAAAAATGTACTCGTGACGTTGTAGAGTGCGTGTTTTTACAGGACTTGACTCAGAAACAAGTGGCAGAACATCTGGGGATTAGTGTAGTCACGGTTTCCCGCCGAGTCAAAAAAGGACTGGGGTTGTTAAAGAAACTTATGGTATCGGCAGAAGATTAACCACTAACCTTGTTAATTGCCATGTATTCTAGGCTATTGGTGCTAAAAATAACTGGAAAAATTGATAAAATAGGTTATAAAGGTAACATAGGTTGCCTAAAATACAAATAGGTAATATCTAGATTTTCCCAGAGCTTTTGAGAACGGCTAATGGACAAAAATTTCCCAATTGCATTTGTAGCTTTTTCATGGTTAGCGATCGCTGGCTGTACTATCGGAGATACACCAGAAGTTACTAATCCTACCCCTACTCCTGCACCAGTCACAGAATCAACACCAGCAGTTGAGGAACCCTTTAATACTCCTGTGGTAACTGGCGAACCCACAACTACTTCTGCTGCTAACTTAATTCAATCAACTAGTGCCACAGAACGTTCACGCATAATATCACAGGGGCGAGATGATCCATTTGCAGGAATTGTTCAACAGATTCCTCGTCCAATTGCGGAAACTCCTACTGAGCGCACACTAGTATCACCTCAAGGAGTTCTGAGAATACCTCCCCTCCCGACTCTCACGGAACCACGAGAACCATTACGGCCCAGCACTGCTCCCACCGCCAGAACAGCACCAACCACAGCTACAACAGCTAGGGCTTCAACTCCACAAACAACAGCATCCACCAGGTCTGCGACTCAGAATCCTTCAATCCGACCAGACATTATGGCAGGAATCTTGCCAGATTTGACTCTAGGAAGTGAATTACCACCACCACCACAACCTGAATTAGCTGAAGGAGTAATGGTAACTGGAGTAGTGCTAATTGGTCAAAAAGCCCAAGCAATTATTAAAGTACCTGATGAACAAACAAGTCGTTATGTACAAGCGGGACAACGCTTAGGAAACGGTCTGTTAATTAAACGTATTGAAATGAATGAAGGTTCCAATCCCATTGTTATTATCGAACAATATGGGATTGAGGTTGCCCGAATGGTTGGCGAACAGCCAATTGATTCAGCATCATCAGCTAATAATCTTGGAGCATCGTAAATATATGAAAACTCCAGAAAAAATCGCATTCCCTGGTTTATCTCTAGCTGTTTATCGAGAAATAGCCGCTCATTTGCGTCAAGTCGAAGGTATAGAGGTTAGCTTAATTCCCCAAGCATCTGCAAACTTTGATTACAATCAAAGTCAAGTTGCGGGGTTAAGCATTTCAGGGATAGATAATTCTGGGTTAGATGATCAGCAACGTGTTCAGCAAATTTTGTCTTATTATCGAAACTGTTACCATTTTTGACATACTCACGGAGCTAAAGGTGGGGGGAGGCTTGAAGTTTCAGCAACTGATGCTACTGTTTACCCAGCGTCACCCATGGCGATCGCCATTGAATCAGAAACATACACAGCAACCCCTTAAAATCTGCTTTACCCCTTTAGGGAAACTACAAAAAATCAACTAATTAAAGGTTTTGTGAAGCAGAGATTAATCTTGCCCTAATTTTCAGCAAATAGTAATATTGGAAGGTGCAATTGCTAGTTGCTGAGGTAAACTTGCAAGCAAGATCATTACAATCTTACTCAGCTGCTCTTCGGTCTGGGCTTAATTCATAATGGAACAATGGCAATTTCTAATACAGAAACAGGGCGATCGCTCTTGGCATAATCTGGAATGGCCAAATTTAGAAATTTCGGCAGGTTGGTACAGAGTCTTGGCTCGGTCTCACCTACGTAATACTGACGTAGAAATACGGATAACTCATTCCTCAACTCTAGAAATTCCAGCCAAGGTGCGAATTGAAAAGCAACTGCGGCGCACAAACTCAGAAGGCTTAATCCCAATTATTCCTTTTACCCATCTCCAAGCCGGAGTTTGGGAATTGCAATGCTCTGGAAATTTAATATCGGATTTATTCAGTAAATCTTGGGAATATGGCATCTGCTTACAAGTAAAACCTAGTGAATATACTGAGATGATGGCAGAATGTCACACCGCAGAAAAACTAGAGTCAAACTTACCCCGTGATGCAGATGAAAAACTAACATCAGAAATTGCAGCAGAACCTGAAATTAGGGATTTATCAACTGCAAATCCAAGTAAAAGTACGGAAATTCATCAGCCTGTCAGCCCAGTTAGCCTCAAAGGTGAAACTGCGGAGCAGATTCTCCATAACTTAATTGATGTTGCTTTGCCTAGTTCCGAAACTTTCTTAAAAGATAATAAAGAAGAGACTTTAGCAACAAAATCACCAACAGCCCTATTATGCTTGACCTTAGATAGGGAAAATCACTTGGCTCATTGGGGAGAAATATTTGTCATTCATGGGCGAATTGACAAACCCCAGGAAAAAAATCCAGAGGGTGAACTAGTTTACTCCGGTATTCTGTATGGCTTGGAATTAGTGATTGAACTGCGATCGCCCTTAGCCTCAGAAATTTTAACCCAAGTTCGTCAGCCTCTACCAAATAGCCTATTACCCATTACAATCAGCTCTGCAATTGATATCCCCGCCGATTGTGAATCCCAATTAATTTTGGCAGACATCACGTTGTATGGCGCACTCACAGAATTGGGGGAAGTATTACTACTAGCTAGTCAATCTTTTACAATTACAGCAGATGTCACACAATTATTAGAAGCTGCCAAAGCCGCTAAAGTTAGGGAACAAAATTTATTAGATCAGTCTATAGCACCTGCAAAAGCTCCAGAATCGTCTATTAACATTGACTTAGGACTTTTCAATCTAGCTAAAACTCTACAAACAAACCATTCTCCATCTACTCAAATTTCCTCCAAGCAGTTACTACCTCCTCAACTTAATCCCTTACAATTAGCAGCAGACTCCCGGCGAGTGTCTCAACTCAATCAATTAGCCGATTCTCCTGTACCCCAACTGCCAAAACTACCGGAAACCCAACTCACAGATCAACTTCTCTTAACAGAAGGTGTTGATACCACTGATGAGGAAATACTATCTCTGATAGATCAAGAACTGAAAGATCAACCAAATACTGTAGCTCCCATCAACTTATCACAGTTGCTGATTAAACATCATCCTATGCGGATGCTGAACAGCAGTTTTCCATACTTGAAACGTCGTCAAGTTTTACCTGTCAACACAGAAGAAATTGCCAGTAATACACCAGAGACATTAGCACTCCCAGCTGCTGAGGATTCGCCAGAATTATTCAGTAGTGATCAACAGCTTGAAAATGATTCACTAACAGAAATATCTCTCACCCCAGATTTAGAATTAAATTCAGAGGCTCATTTATATTCATCTCCCCTGCTGAGAAAGTGGATACAAAGCCAAGGATATCCCCTTCCAGAATCTGTGATTGAGGTTTTAGATCAGCAAAATGTCCCCTCTGAACAGATGCTGCTTTTAAGTCCTAGTGTGGAAATAGACTCATCACCTGACTTAGAACCGGAAACGGATATGACAGCAGATCAAAGATCATTGGGGGCAAATTCTACAGAAATGCCAAATTTAGAAGCAACTGTGGAAATTGATGAGATGCCAATATTAGAAGCATCAGACCTAGAAGATATATTAGAACCAGTTTCTCTACCTCCTCCGGATTTAGAATTACCACCTGTTGAGGATCTGACAACCCCAGATTGGTTAACTCAAGAATTTGTGGTGGAAGACACATACACTCAATCAACGGGAGATGTGATAGAAAGCCATTCCTCTGTAATAGAGGAACAACCAACTTCAGATTTATCTCATACCCCACTTATCGAAGGAAGTATTGCTGAACCTTTGCCAATTCCTCAGCTATATGTTCCAGATGGTGAACTTGTCGCTGGTACTTCTGTGAGGGTGCGGGTAGAATTACCTGTGGTCTCTCCAGAAATAGTGGTGAAGGTATGGATGAAAGATTACCAAACTCGCTGGTTACTAGATAATCCCCATTTATTGAGAGACTTTTTACCTAATCCCTTGGGAAATTTGGAAGTGACGACTAAATTAAATATTCCCTTTGGTTGCATGGAAATTATGGTGGAGGCGATCGCATACCATCTCACCACCCAACAAGAAAGTCACAAAGTTTCAGTAGTGCGGAGTGTCATTCCTCCCGACTTACCCAATTTCCAGTTAGATGAATTACTGGGGATCTGACTTCCATCCGTCACCCTTGTGTTAAAAATTTTGAGAATTTCAAAAATCAGGCTAATTTTGCAGTAAGCTCGTTTTCGAGGATAGTCTAATTATTCAATAGGAAAGTTAACTATGGCAGCTTCATTTTTGCCTTCTATCTTGGTTCCTCTGACTGGTTTAGTTTTTCCAGCAGTGACAATGGCGTTTTTGCTGTTATACATCGAACGCGATGATATCGCTTAATCGCTGATTAAAACGATCCCACGTCCCCAGGCGTGGGATTTTCAGCTAAATTATTTAGTATAGAACTGCTTTTACTATATTCAAACTCATTGCTAATAGACAAAGGATTCCCACTGCATAAGACAGGAACCGCCAAGGCTGCAAACCGAGAAGATACATTAAGGTATGAAGTATCCGCGCGATTGTAAAAGTCGAAAACAGCCAAATTGCAGATCCAGGCGATGCTTCGGTTAATACATACGCTATTCCCAGACCAATAAATATGGGAATGTTCTCTAAGTCATTTAGCCAAGCTTTAGCCGCTCGTTGGACTTGTGGTAGATCCTCCTTCGCAGGCGGCTTATTAAATACTGCTGAGTCTTCTGGGTTGACAAATTCACCTCTGCCAATTCGATAAAATCCTTGATAAGCTGAAAGCGCAAACATTTTCAGAAATAGCGCTACAACGCACAAGGAATACCAATCAAGAGCGCTTCCCGTCGTTCCATGCATAGAGATTACCTGTTACTGCTACTAAACAATACATTGTTTGAATAATATAGTTAAAGACCTTAACGGGTGACAACATAGCTAGACAGCTTGTTGAATAAGGGATAGAGCCTG
>NZ_CAWUOL010000111.1:0-15942 GCF_963923915.1 Nodularia chucula CCY0103
CCTAGTAGTTTACTTCTACTTGTGTGTACACCGTAGGCAAGCGAGGAGGGGAGATTCTCAAGACCGCATTGGCTCCCCTTGGTAAGGTGAAAATGTGATAAAAATTACCCTTAATCCCTTATCAAACAACATCTGAGGTTGGTTCTTCTTACAAGCAGAGAGGCTGGCAAAAAAGCCGATTTTATTCACTAAAAATTGTGGAATTACCGTGATTATCTGCAAAAAACTGAAACAACTACGAGAAATTCTGGCTGATAAAAACTCAAACAGATTAGGGGATTTTGCCATTCTTAAATCTGATTTGTTAGGTGCTAAGGTATCTCCAGAAATCGCCTCTCAATTAGCAGCAGTAGTGGGATATTATCCCTTAATTGATCTGAAAAAATTAAGCCAATACCCCCAAGATACTTTTGGGCGAGAGTATGCAGATCACATGAAAGCAAATCATTTGCAAGCATTAAATATCAGTTCGGAGTTAGAGGAAATAGCTAAAAATAATGTCTTTGCTTTGCGATATGCGATTACACACGATATCTTTCATGTTTTATTGGGTTTTGATACCAGCTATGCGGGAGAAATTGGGGTTCTTGCCTTTGCGTCCGCCCAAAATTATAGTCAATCATTAAAAATCAGTTTGTGGTTCGCTAAATTTCTTTATCCCCTCCTTGCTCCTCAACAAATTAAACAAATTTTTGCTAACCTCAAGAAAGGGAAAGAGTTGGGCAAAAAGGCAGAGTTTATGTTGGGATATCGTTTTGAAGAACACTGGGAAGATAACATTGCTGATTTGCAACACCGTTTAGGTTTACCAGTCAGTAAAAATGGTTAATTAGGAATTGTTATTACCATTTTTCTGCCCAATAGACAATTTCTGAAGCTGAGATATCAATGGCTACGCCGTAGCTATGGCCATGATTCCATTTAAAACCCGGTTTACCTCTGTCTTGGGCATCTAATACGAATATTGTATATGTGGCTGGAAATGATTCTTGAGAATTATTACTGGTGTAAAAGAATGTTGTTGGTACACCATTTTCTAGGTTAACGTGGTCGTTGGTATTACCACCTTGATATTGGTATTTAGCAATTTTTTCATACTGTGAAAGCAACGTTTGGATTTTGCCTGGGGAATGTTGCAGTCTGAGTTGAAAAAAGCTGCCGTTTGGGGTAACTCCAGGATAATAAGCAATGCGAATGTTTTCGGCTTGGGGGGGTAATTGCTCAGGAAAATGGGGAATAATATGTTGTTGATTAAACCAGAGTTGCTGGCGAATTTCTGGATAACGAGATGTATCAGTGATCAGTTGAATTTTGCTGCTATTGCTAAAAGCTGTTTTGAGAAAAAAACTGACCCCAACAATGCCAAGAGTACTTAAGCCAACTAACGCTATCATGGCTATTTTAACAAGATGCGATCGCTTCATAGACTTGGGTACATCTAAATTACATAGCCATATACCCAAGGACTAAAGACTGCTAACCGAGATATTCAGTAAAACTTTGTCTAATTCGCGCAAATAGTGGGATATTGTAAAATTATGGTAAATGCAGGGAGTAGGGAGTAGGGAGTGGGGAGTGGGGTAAAAGTCTTTCGGTTTCTAACTTTTATGATCAGTTTATGTTTTAACGTGTATGGGTAGTGCTATACAAAATAACTTTCCCCAAAGGAATACCGTAAAAATATCTAAGAAATAGATAATTATGGAGTAATAAATATCAAGTCTGTGTCCTCATTTGCCCAGTATAATTGTGTGTAGATGAACGACTTTTAAATTGAAGGGACGAGCTGGCTGCGTGGGCTGGGTCGCTTTTTTCTGATGTGTTGTTAGCGTTACGATAAAGACCCAGCAATCATCCCTGCAAGTAAAATAAAACCAATCCAGACATTTTGACGGAACATGAGGCCATACTCAGAGTTAGCTAGGTCTGGCTTTGTTAAAGTTACACACTGGTAACTCCAGCCAATAGTAGCGATCGCCATAGCAATCCAAAAAGAAAAGTTAAGATGTGTAAATATTCCCAACCCAGCTAGTAAAATTACTGTCAGCACAAAGAAAATGCCAATAGCTAGAGGGGCATAATTACCAAAAAATAAAGCACTGGAATTAACGCCAATACGTTGATCATCTGCGCGATCGCTCATGGCATAGACTGTATCAAATCCCAATGTCCACAATATAGTTGCGCCCCACAATAGCCAAGTAGCTGGGGATAGGTTTGGTGTGACGGCACTCCAGCTAATTAAAACCGCAAAACCCCAAGCAATGGAAAGCACTAGCTGTGGTACGGGAAACACTCTTTTTGCACCGGGATACAGTAAAATTACTGGTACGGCTGCTACAGATAACCAGAAACTTAATGGGTTAAGATAAAAAGCAAGTGCTGCGGCACATCCCAAGGAAACAATAGCTACCACAATTCCGACTTTGATAGACAGGGTGCGAGCTGCAAGAGGGCGATCGCGCGTTCTCTCTACTTCCGGATCAATATCCCGATCCCATAAATCATTGACTACACAACCAGCTGCACTTGTGGCTAAAGTCCCTAAAACAATGACACCAACTAAAGGTAAAGGTGGTTTTCCAGAGGCTGCTAGAAATACAGCCCAAAGTGCCGGAATCATTAAAATTAACCTTCCTTCTGGTTTATGCCACCGCAAAAGTCGGATAATAGTCAGTAATACAGGTTCGTGTTTACCTTCTTCAAGATTCAGCATAAAAATCAAGTAATAATCATAGAACGATGAATTTCCTCTATAGAATAACGTTATTTGATTTCTGTAAGCTGCACACTTGTGACTGCTAGTTATGTTGAACTAGGAATCATGCGACTCAAGTCGTGAGAGGTTCCATAAGCATCTACTATTGCTAAATACCCCGAACACAAATTTTTTACCGTCCTTCCTTCAATGAGAGAAAACTAGATGCTGAATTTAGTTTCAGCTAGCTGGGAAAGTATTAAAAGCCGACCAGTTAAGCAAAACCGGATTATTGCTGCCATTGACATGGGAACTAATTCTCTACACATGGTAGTAGTAAAAATTGATCCGACATTACCATCCTTTCGGATTATTGCCAAAGAGAAAGAAACTGTCAGATTAGGTAATCGTGATCTTGCGACTGGAGAGTTAAAACCAGAAGTTATTGACAAGGCGATTACCGCCCTCAGACGCTTTCAAGAAGTAGCCAAAACAGCCAATGCGGAAACAATTATTGCTGTAGCCACCAGCGCTGTGCGGGAATCTCCCAACGGGCAAGATTTTCTGCAACGAATAGAAGATGAATTAGGTTTAAGTGTTGACTTAATTTCCGGTCAAGAAGAAGCCCGACGCATCTACCTGGGTGTACTGTCGGGGATGGAATTTGACAACAAACCCCATATTGTGATTGATATTGGCGGTGGTTCCACAGAATTAATTTTGGGGGACAGTCAAGAAGCCCGTAGTCTCACCAGCACAAAAGTTGGCGCAGTTCGCCTCACTAGCGAGTTTATTCACAGCGACCCCATGAGTGACGCTGAGTTTAAGTATTTGCAAGCTTATACACGGGGAATGTTAGAACGTTCCGTTGAAGATGTCCTAGCAAATATTGAGTTGGGGGAATCTCCCCGGTTAGTGGGAACCTCCGGGACAATTGAAACCCTTGCCATGATTCATGCGCGGGAAAATTTAGAAATTGCACCTTCGACTCTGAATGGCTACCAATTCAGTCTCAAGGACTTGCAGAATTGGGTGTATCGTTTGCGGAAAATGACTAACTCAGAGATTTCTAATATACCCGGTATGCCAGATAAACGGTCAGAAGTGATATTGGCTGGGGCTGTGATCCTACAGGAAGCCATGAGTTTATTAGGTGTGGATTCAGTAACAGTATGTGGCCGCGCCTTGCGGGAAGGGGTGATTGTTGACTGGATGCTGTCCCACGGTTTGATTGAAGATAGACTGCGTTATCAAGGTTCAGTACGTCAACGCAGTGTGTTAAAACAGGCTGATAAGTACCATATTGATTTAGAGCATAGCGATCGCGTCGCTTTATTTGCCTTAAGTTTATTTGACCAAACCCAGGAAATATTACACAACTGGGGAGTCAATGAGCGAC
This sequence comes from Nodularia chucula CCY0103, assembly GCF_963923915.1. Taxonomy (NCBI): domain Bacteria; kingdom Bacillati; phylum Cyanobacteriota; class Cyanophyceae; order Nostocales; family Nodulariaceae; genus Nodularia; species Nodularia chucula. The sequence goes on from NZ_CAWUOL010000111.1 coordinate 4,098, forward strand.
AACTATTATGGGCGGCCGCCATCTTACATAATTGCGGTCATTACATCAGTCATTCCTCTCATCACAAGCATTCCTATTATCTAGTTCGCAATGGTGAATTACTCGGCTACACCGAAACCGAAATTGAAATCATTGCTAATTTAGCCCGTTATCACCGGAAATCACAGCCCAAGAAAAAACACGAAAATTACCGTAATTTGCTGAGTAAAACCCATCGGCAAATTGTCAGTCAATTGAGTGCGATATTAAGATTAGCTGTGGCATTAGAGAGGCGACAAATCGGGGCGATCGCACGTGTAGAGTGTAATTACAATTCTAATAGTCAGCAATTACAAATGTTGCTTTTTCCCTGCCAACTTGATGATGACTGTGCCTTAGAACTCTGGAGTTTAGATTATAAAAAACCAGTGTTTGAGGATGAATTTAAAGTCAAATTGGAGGTGAATTTAAAAGGCTCCCCTGTCAACAAGATATAGATATCTAGGAATCCGGTTTGATTGCGGAAATTACTCGTAGAGGTGGGGAACAGGGAACAGGGAAAGAGGAATAATGTGTACGGACTTTTATTTATAAATCAAAATAGAACCCTTGCAATTCAAGAGTTTCATGGCTGCTTCCCACACTCCCTACACACCCCACACTTCCCACACTTCCCACACACCCCACTCCCCACTCCCCACACTTCCCACACACCCCACTCTCTTCACAAAAAGTCATAATTCGGTAAAATTGGGTAAACTAATTTTTGCATTTGTTAAACAAAGGCATCAGTAAACCCATGCAACTGAAACTCAGTGCATCTAAATTTCCTCTCGCTCCCCTATTGTTAATCGCGCCTTTTTTCCTATGGGGTACAGCAATGGTGGCGATGAAAGGAGTCATACCTCACACAACACCCTTATTTATGTCAGGAGTACGATTGCTACCTGCTGGGGTGCTTATTTTGATTGCTGGTCTGCTGATGGGTAAACCTCAGCCCCAAGGTTGGTCAGCATGGTTGTGGATTATTTTATTTGCCTGCATCGATGGCGCTTTATTTCAAGGCTTTTTGGCAGAGGGATTAGTCAGAACTAGTGCAGGTCTAGGATCTGTGATGATTGACTCTCAACCTTTGGCTGTGGCTTTATTGTCCTTGTGGTTATTTCAAGAACATATTGGTTTATGGGGATGGTTGGGATTGGGACTGGGAGTCATGGGCATTAGTTTAATTGGTTTGCCTGATGCCTGGATTTTTCAGTTTTTTGATGCCAACGTCAATGTTACTATTGGCAGCTGGCAAGATTTGTTTGCTAGTGGTGAATGGTTAATGTTGTTAGCAGCCCTATCAATGGCTGTGGGAACGGTAATGATTCGGTTTGTGTGTAAATACGCAGATCCAGTCATGGCCACAGGATGGCACATGATTTTGGGAGGATTGCCGTTGTGGGGTATTTCCCTGGCAACAGAATCTCAGCAGTGGCAAAATTTGATTACTTCTGAATGGATAGCGTTGGGTTATGCTACAGTTTTCGGCAGTGCGATCGCCTATGGATTATTTTTCTACTTTGCTTCTAGCGGTAGCTTAACTAGTCTCAGTTCTCTCACCTTTCTCACTCCTGTGTTTGCCCTATTATTTGGCAACCTCTTTCTCTCGGAAGTTCTCAGCCCTTTGCAGTGGGTAGGAGTAGGACTAACGCTGATTAGTATTTATCTGATTAACCAGCGAGATCAGTTAGCGGCCAAAAAACAGTCAGTGAATATAGAAGCGAAAAATCTACAGCAGCCACAGCGATTGAAGGCGGAAATTCGTTAACATAGCCAATGGCAAGGAAGTAGGGCAAGCCTCCATCCTGCTATACTTCTAACCTTAATCATGAGAAACTTGAGTGTCCGTGAAATGTGGTACAATTGCTCCGTCAGTAAAGAGGTTAAAGCACACCAGTATAATCTGCGAAGATTCCGGTTTATCCTCCGATCTGATGGGGTTAAGGAAAACAAAACTCCGCCTCTTTTGGCAAACAGGGTGTATCTGAAAACCCAAACAATTGGGTGGGATATAAGAGCTAAATGTTTGGAGCAGCTACTACTTCTGGTAGTGGGACTATTAACAATGTTAAAAGTATCTGCTGACCAAGAAATTTGTAGGTATAGTGCTTTTTCTGTTAATTAAAAATTCCAAATTTAGACATCTTAAAATTTATTCTGGAATCGATAACTTCAATAGCAAATTCAGGCTGAAACTGACAATATGAGGCTATGCCATTCCTCAATTTTAATTTTTACCTGTTTTACTTGTCTGGGTTTTTACCCGCATCGGACAAGTATGGCAACATCTAACCTAGCATCTGTAGAAATTGCACAAGCAAGTTTGACAACAGCTCCTGTAGAGGTTGTTCTCATGCGTGGTAGTCAAGGGACAGATGTCGAGGGACTGCAAACACAATTAAAGGATTTAGGATATTACTATGGTGATATTGATGGAATTTATGGGCCAGAAACCCAAGGTGCTGTAGTTAAATTTCAGCAATTCCAAGATTTGAGCAGAACCGATGGTGTTGCTGATCTGACAACTAGGGACATTGTGCAAACAGCTTGGTTAGGAAGAAATCCGGTTTTCGCTTCTTCTGTTTCATCTGTATCTGTCTCTGCAACTAACGAGGAGGAATTAAGTTCAACTGTTTCTCCAAATGACCAATCGCAATCTAGCCAACGAGAGTTTATTTGGTGGTCATTATTGGGTTTGGGAATTTTAGGAAGTGTTGGCGCACTGGTATTTTTGGTGAGATTGTTGTTTCAACTCAAAAAACCTTCCGAATCCAGCACTAATGAAGTCACAGGTTCGAGACGTGGTGAAAAAGACTTGAGAAAGCAAGAATCCGAAAATACATCCAGACAGCAGGAAAGTAATGTATCTGTGGTCAATTCCAAAACACCAACAGCGTCAGTTCCCTCGGCTGTATTACCACCAGACACTACTTCCCGCCTTAGCAAACTGAGTATTGTGGATCAAATGATTCAGGACTTACGCAGTAATGATCGCTCGAAACGGCGGAAGGCTATTTGGGGTTTGGGTCAGCAAGGAGACTCACGGGCAATTCAGCCCCTGGTAGACTTGATGATTAATGCTGATTCTCAACAACGGAGTTTAATTTTGGCTGCTTTGTCAGAAATTAACGCTCGCGCCCTCAGACCAATGAATCGTGCTTTGGCTATTTCATTACAAGACGAAAGCCCACAAGTCCGCCAAAATGCTATCCGTGATCTGACTCGCGTTTATGACATGATGACTCAAATGAGCCAAATGTTAGCCCATGCAGTTGAAGATCCAGATGCTGATGTCCAAACCACGGCAAAATATGCTTTGACTCAGATGAATCAAATGCGGATTGCTCCGAATCAACCCAGTTTACCGGAAGATAATCATCAACAGCCAACGCAGAGGAAATTATAAATATTTCAACTGAATTTGGATCAAGGTGTTTGGACCCGCTAAAACAAAAGCCGCATCTCTGAATGCAGGGGGACTGGTGCGGACTTCTGGGTTGCGGGAAAAACCAAAGCCTTCTATGGGCATACCGAGGTTATTACGGTTCAGGATTTGGTCTTTGTTTCGATCATGGATCACGGCAACAGCATAACTACCTGTTTGTAAGTTATCAAAAGTAACTGTTAAGGATCTGTCTTCAATATTGGCACACTGTTTTTTAAGTACGCGATCGCTATTGCTGGGAAATCCTTGACTATTAGCAAATATGCTGATGCAGGCCTGTCCTTCCGTGCTGCGAAATCCATCAATTTCAACTGTGAGTTTACCCTGGAAACTAGCCCTAGAATTTGATATCCAGGTTAAATTTCCCATAACTGCAAATAGCAGCACACTAAGTCCTAATTTTTTAATCATAAGTTTTTGTGGAAATCAATTCCAGTGTGACATTAATCGCTCAGGAAATACAGCAGTAAATAGGGTATGGGCAGGAAACGCGTTAATTTCAAGGTATTCTAGTGAGAAATCCGTAAGTAACCATTAAACGCAGATGGACGCAGATAAACGCAGATAATTTTGTACTGTATTTGTTTTTATCTAGTGGGGATCATATTTACTAATTTTTGACAACTGGGATTTTGATGATAAATTTAGTTCCTTTCCCAAAGGTAGATAAACAGTTAAGTTGCCCACCATGTTTTTCTACAACAATTTGATAAGTTATGGATAGTCCTAACCCGGTTCCTTTACCCACTGGTTTAGTCGTAAAAAATGGATCAAATAATTGGTTTTTGACATTTTCTGGGATACCAGTTCCATTGTCAGTAATGTTGATTTGTATCCATTTACTGCCGATGATTTGAGTGCTAATTTTAATAACTGGACGATATTTTTTTTTCCGCTTCACGATTGACTCTTCTATAGCATCTATGGCGTTGTTCAAGATGTTCATAAATGCTTGATTCAGTAACCCAGGATAGCACTCCACTAAGGGCAAATCCCCGTATTCTTTCAAGATGGTGATATTCTCACTGGGTTTGTGTTTTTTACAGAGGCGACTTTCTAAAATTAGTAGGGTACTATCAATACCGTGATGAATGTTAACTGTTTTTTTATCAGCTTCGTCAAGGCGGGAAAAGTTTTTTAACGATAGCACTATTTGCTGAATGCGATCGCAACCAATTTCCATAGACTGGAGAAGATTAGGAAAGTCTGTGGTTATAAAATCTAGTTCAATCTCATCACTGTAAGTTTGAATTCTGTCCTTAGTTTTAGGATATGCCTTTTGATAAAGGCTAATTAACTTGAATAGTTTCTGGCTGTAATCTTTCGCGTAAGTCAAATTACCAGTAATAAAGTTCACTGGGTTGTTAATTTCATGTGCTACCCCAGCCACTAATTGACCTAAAGCAGCCATTTTGTCATTTTGTAGCAATCGGCTATAGTTCTGCTGAAGATCATTAAACCCAGCCTTGGCTACTCTGGATTGTTCCTCTGCATATTTTAATTGAGCTACTGTCAATGCATGAATTTGGGAGTTAGCTAATAATAACTGATGGAAATCAATTAACCCATAATTTGTCGGTTCCGCACCGACCACAATTGGCTCATAAACCAGTTTAGCTGGTCGCTTCAAAGCTTTTTGAGTGACTTCGACAATGGTCGTGTCCTGAGTTACTATAAATAGTTCTGGGCGGAGAAAGTTATAAAGATGTTGAATAGGTCGTTTAGAAAAAAGCCCAAAACTGTAGGGGCGGCTCATGTGTTCAAAAAATTTACCCCGTGACATCATGCCGTGGTAGGAATTATTTTGAGTTAAAATCACTCCTGGGAGTAAAGGCTCTTTCTCAAAAAGTTTAGTCAATTGATTTACTGGGCTTTCTAGCGCAATATGAGTTGTCCATAGGGGTAACTCTTGCAGGGTTGAGTTTAAACTCAGACTTAGCTTTTTGGTATTTGTCATGCTTTGCGTAGCCAGCATAATCGAAATCCTTGGCCCTCTATATAATGTGATTCCACTCCTTACTCCGAACAACTATGTATATATATAGTTACCCAGTTAATTGCTACTTTTAGCAATATTAGCATTATTATTGTTCCCAAAAATCATTGAGAAATTTATATATTTACTAATTTTTCCATTTATATTTGATGCAATCGGGATGAAAAATTTTCACCATAACGATTGTAAATAAATCCTGTTTATCTGACTGAAATAGATACTATTTTTTCAATAAAGTCAAGTATATATTATACTCAAAGATAATTTATCTCGGTTATAAGTGATGTTTGTTATTTAACTTCTAACTATTAGCTGTACCTTGGTATCCTACTAAACTATTTATGGAATCTCAGATATTACCCCCACCTTTAAAACCTGGTGACTTAGTGCGAGTGATTGCGCCTAGTGGTGCGTTGCGCGAATTTGGAGCATTGGAAAGGAGTGTAGAAATTTGGCGATCGCGTGGTTATCAAGTGGAAATTATGCCAAAATTAACTGATAAATGGGGATATTTAGCAGAAAAAGACGAACTGCGTCGGCAACAGATTATCACAGCTTGGGAAGATCCCCATTGTCGTGGTATCCTCTGCACCAGAGGCGGATTTGGTAGCACTCGGATTTTGGAAAATTGGAGTTGGAATAGTCTTAACTCACCAGTACCAAAATGGCTGATTGGGTTTTCTGATATTACAGCTTTGTTATGGAGTCTTTACACAGCAGGGATTTCCAGTGTTCATGCTCCTGTATTGACTACTTTAGCCGATGAAACAGATTGGTCAATTCAGCGATTATTTGATTTTGTAGAAGGTGGGACTGTCCCTCCGCTTTCGGGTTGTGGTTGGGGTGGTGGAATCGCTACTGGTTTGTTACTTCCAGGTAATCTCACTGTGGCAACCCATCTTTTAGGTACACCAATTATACCAAAAATGGAGAATGTGATTTTAGCATGGGAAGATGTGGGAGAAGTACCTTACCGCATTGATAGAATGCTGACCCAGTGGCGTTGTAGTGGTCTGTTAGCAAAAGTTCGGGGTGTTGCTTTGGGTAGTTTTAGTCAATGCGAACCACCGAAAAATTTACCTAGCTTCAGTGTAGAAGAGGTACTGCGCGATCGCTTGAGTGATTTAGGTATTCCTATTGTATCTAATTTGCCCTTTGGTCATGCAAGTCCCAATGCCGCTTTACCAGTGGGTGTATTAGCCAGATTAGATGCAGATGAGGGGACTTTGAGTATTATTTGACTTCCGTTTTCGCCCAATCCCCAGTCCCCAATCCCCAGTCCCCATCTAACTCAACTGAGCGACAAGTTGATTTTCTAATAGGGTTTCATTGGTTAATAAATCCTCAACTGTAATTCGCAAAAAACGTTGTTCGTCTACTTGAAACAAAACTTTAATGCGATCGCTTCCCGGATATCCCAGAGGTGTCAATTTGGCGATGGTTTTAGCAGTTCCTTGATCATTGAGGGGTTTAACAGTAGTTACCCCTGCTTGTATGGGGCGAGTAATCAAGCGATCGCCATCAAAATAAACTTCAGTGCTGGCTGTTTGATCTCCCAATTCCCCAATAATTAATTCAATACTGGGTTGATTTTCTAAAGATGCGCCTAAAACCAATTCCACTGAATCACTCATTGGATAAGCCTGTCCAGTTTTAATAATCGAATGCCAATTATGACGCTGATGGCGACGATCCCAATAGCGGACACCATAACTATGATAGAGAAAGTCTTTGATTTCCATCCCTTGGGCTAACTGTAACGCACCTTGGGCGATCGCCTCAAAAGGACGTTCACACCGGATTTTTTCTGACGGAAAATACTGTTTTACCCATGTCTGCACTGCTGGTAATTGCACCGTTCCACCCACCAACAACACAGCGTTAATATCTGCAACCTCTATCCCCTGTCGTCGTCCTTGCTGTAATACACTTGTCATCGACTCATCTAATAGAGCATAAAACCCCTTTTCTGTGAGAATATTATCAAAAACTTCGCGGTTTAGTTGCAGTTCATAACTTTCAAAATTCTCATCATCAAAATAAACCTCACTAGCTTGGCTTTGGGTTGATAGCTGAATTTTGACTCGTTCCGCTAATCTCGTCGTTAACTGTGTCACAGCTATTCCTTGGGTTTTAGCAAAGTAATCTGTTAACCAATTATCAATATCAGTACCACCAAGATTCTGCCCAGCTTTGGCTAATACACGGGCTGTTTTAGGTTTTTGACTGGAATTTTCCCCCAAAGATTTATTACCCCACTTCAGGAGAAAACCTACAGGCTTTTTAGTTTGTACACTTTGATCCAAACGTACCAGAGACAGGTCTAATGTCCCACCGCCAAAGTCAATTACTAAGAGAACTTCTTGATCTGCTAAACCGTAACCCAAAGCTGCTGCTGTTGGTTCATCTAGCATCTGTACCCTTTCCACCGGCAGCGCTTGACAAACTTTTCCTAACCAGTGACGATATGCTTCAAAGCTATCCACAGGGACTGTGAGTACGAGGGAATCTACACCTCCTTGCATCGGTGCTAGTTGTGCAATGACTTTGGTGAGGAATAATTCCCCCACTTGCTCAAAGGTGATCAGTTCTCCATCTATTTCTGGTAAAAAGCCTTGAATATCTGCACCAATTCCCCGTTTAAAGCTACGGAAGCAGCGAGTTTCGTTTTTCAGGTCAAAACCGCGATCGCGTACTTCTTGCCCTACTAAAACTTTACCCTGTGTTGCGTCTTCTATATAGATTAGGCTGGGAATGATGGGAGGATTTCGGCTTTGCTGAAGAGATAACGCGGGTATATTGATTGTTTCTGGTTGCTGGGTTACGGGATTCCAACGAGCAATAACGGTGTTGCTAGTACCAAAATCTATAGCTATGGTCATATTTTTTGATGATTTCGCCCATCAGCGAAGGGAAATAACAATTACAAAGTATTTTTTCCAGTAGGATTATTTTCCCATAACCCACCCAGAACGCAAATAGGCGATCGCTAGTTTATTGTCTCAAATTTGACCAAAAAAGCACTAGTTACCATTTTGACCTAAAAAAATGATTTAGTGTAGCATATTTTACTTTTTATCCCTGTTTTCATTGTAACTATTCATTCTTTAGGCAGACGAGTCAAACAACATAACAGGTTACATTTTTGAGCTATGTGTGCTTTTATTATGCATTTTTAAAATGCATATTGTTAGTTCATTAATCGATTGAAAATTATCCTAAATTAATCTGCTGTGCGGACTAATCAAAATCAACATTTTAGAGGTTTGCAAAAATGAACTCTTACTTTTCAGATTTTTTAACTCAACCAGAAATAGAAACCCAATTCTTGCCTCCCCAGAACATGAAAGTTGCAATTATCATTGATACTTATCGTCAGTTAAGTTCACTGAATCCTTTACTACAAGATATTTGCCGACTAAAATTATATCAGACCAAAATTGATATCTATATTGTAAATAACGGTTCAGATCATAGCAATCAAGCTAATTTAGCTAAATTTTGCTTTGCTCACCTGCAAATTATAACACCAGATAAACAGGCTGATGAATTTGGTGGTTTCTACTACGGTCTACAATTTGTCAGTCACCTTCAATATGATTACATTTGGTTGCTTAATGATGATTTACGTTTAGATCCTTTAGCTCTTAGTATATTAATTACCACCTTACAAAATCACCACGAAGTTGGCTTTGTTAGTTCTCAACTATATCAGAAAAAAGAGCCTAATACTATTCAAGAATTTGGTAATTTAATTAATAGTCAAGCATCATATTCTTGTAATTACAAAATGAGTATAAATGATGATTCTATCAACAGAAAGCCTTATGTTAAAGTAGAATTTTGTGTAGTTAAATCCATCTTATTACGTCATCGAGTTGTACAAGAATTGGGAATATTTAAAGATGATTTTCCGCATTGTGATGATATAGATTTGTGCTTAAGAGTTAAACAAGCAGGTTGGGTTATTGCTGTTAACTCCAATTCAATTATTTGGGAAAAATCGCCAGATTTAAAATTATCCCAGTCGCTTGATTCTTACAATGAATGTGACCTTTATTATTGGCAAAAACATAAACCAGATTTTTGATAGTAACTGCAAGTTTTTCAATCTAATATTTCAGATCATCCTTAGACAAAATTGGAATTAACCACTCAAACCAACTAATCTTGTCTGATACACCTTAACTAATCGTTCAATACCTTTAAAACGATAATGTCCCATTTCATAAAAATCTGATGATTCCGAAAGCATGAAATAGGTAGTTTCCGTAATCACACATTCACTGGGGGGACACACTGCTTCCATCCGAGCTGCAAGATTAATAGCTGAACCTAGTGCTGTATAATCGACCCGTTGAAAACTACCAACATCTCCCACAACAGCTTTACCACTGTTAATCGCAATACGTAACTGTAGAGGTTCGTGCCAAAAACCACTAGCGTTGAGACGTTCCAGACGAGAAAGCATTCCCTTAGCCGCACGAGTGGCGAGGTCAGCATGATCTGGTTGAGATTCCGGTGCGCCAAACAAAGCCATGATACAATCACCAATATATTTATCTAAAGTGCCACTATAGGCAAATACCTCTTGCAACATCTCTTCAAATAAATTATTTAATAATTGAGCAATTTCGGTGGGTTTTAACCGTTCAGAAATAGCCGTAAAGCCGACTAAATCTGCAAACAACACACTGATTTCGGTTTCTGCGGGAGGTAAACGACCATCAGGTAAACCGCCCATAGCAATTAACTGTTGTACAACTGCGGGAGAATGATAACGCTCTAGTCGATGACGAATAACCTCTTCAGTTTTTAACTTATCAGCCAATAGCCAACGTTGCACACTAGAAGCCACCAGATTAGCTAAAGCTGAAAAAAAGCTAAGTTCTGCCTCTCCTTCATTTTCCCAATGGGAAGAAGAAAAATGAGCATCAGCATAAAGAACGCCCACAACTTTAGTTTCATCCCATAGTGGTACAGCCATAGCGCTGAGGATACCTTTAACTAAAATACTTTGTTCATCTGAAAAGCGTTCATCTTTAGTGGTGTCAGCAGTTTGAATCGCCACTTTTTCTGCAAAGACTTTTTGGCAAATACTCCGACTAATCCACTGGCCATCAGGGGGTAAATATTTCTGTTGGTAAATATCTCTAATGGCAGCATTGACTAACTCTAAGTGACCACCGCCATGAACATCAATTAATAATGCCAAGCGGTCAATACTATCCAGATAACGAAAAACAACTTCTTGTACCTGAGAAAAAATTTCTTCTATAGATGCTGCTGCACAGAGATTTTTAGCTATATCTACTAAGTCTTTCAAACGGGCAATTGTTTTATCTTTATTGCTAGGTTCACCATCTTGACTGTCAGCTTCTATCCATTGCTGTTGCAGTTGTTTGACGTTGCGAAAAATAGTTTTTGACTGAGAACCTGCAAAAACAAGAGTATCTTGACTCAGATCCTTTTGATCTGAAGTGGCAAATAGCACTTCTAGGTTTATATTGCCTAGCCAAATTATATCGCCATGATGTAACTCCTGAATATGGTTAATCAGATTTTGGTTAACCTGGGTGCCATTTTTGCTGCCTAAATCCTCAATACTCCATACACCATCAGCACTTTTCAGTAGTCTGGCGTGCTTGCGAGAAACTCCTCCACAGGGTAAGTACAAATCACATTCCGGCAATCGGCCAATTGTGAATTCATCTTGATTCACGGTTAATGTTTTTTCTGTGTCTCCCTGTTCTAGGCGTAATGTGATTTCAGTCATGGGTATTATTTACTGCTCCTGCAACTTGTGAACACAAGCATCTTCCTGATTAAGGATACCCAGAGTAAACTGTTTAGCATATCTTAATCACACTGTTCACGGCCTTAGACTAGATGTTTGTGTTATTTAGTACCAACTATTTTGTATATATAGCAACCATCAAGAATTTGAGGACATAAGACCTCGCCCTGAAGGATGGGGTTTATAAAATCGAGACAGCAAAAGGTTCTTCACCCAGTCCCCAGTATGTTTAACAAAATAAGCTCCTATTGAGAGATTTAGCCCTTTTTTATGCGCCTAGCGTGTTTTTAATCGCTTTTGATTATATCTTAAGTAGTTGTTTATAACCATAAACCCAAGATGCAAGGAATACTCTCAGTGCCTAGATCATCTTGAGGAAAAATCTTACCTTGATGTCCCATAAAACAAAGACGCAGGAAAAATTCGCTGCGTCTGGTGCGTCTGGTGCGTGAAAAAATCTTATATAGGAACCGCCAAGGAGGTTAGGACACACCAAGAGGCGGGGGAGCAGGGAGCAGGGAGCAGGGAGAAGTGTGGGAAGTGTGGGAAGTGTGGGAAGTGTGGGAAGTGTGGGAAGTGTGGG